>NZ_JAKJSN010000009.1:0-170859 GCF_050337005.1 Photobacterium japonica
TCAAGATGAGTCATCCCTAGACCTTTAAGGTCTCTAAAGGGTTGTTGAAGACTACGACGTTGATAGGCAGGGTGTGTAAGTGCTGCGAGGCATTGAGCTAACCTGTACTAATTGCCCGTGAGGCTTAACCATACAACACCCAAGGGGTTTTATCTCGCAAGAGACGACGGACTCCACAAACACTTGAATCGTGTATTGAGAACAAAACTAGTTAACTTTTCCAGATTGCTATTTACGGCCATGAGGCGGTAAATAAACCGAATTTGCTTGGCGACCATAGCGTTATGGACCCACCTGATCCCATGCCGAACTCAGTAGTGAAACGTAACAGCGCCGATGGTAGTGTGGGGYCTCCCCATGTGAGAGTAGGACATCGCCAGGCTTCAAATTTTTGTTTGTGTTGTTACAACATGAACAGTGAAAGAATTTACTTAGCGACCATAGCACAGCGGTACCACCTGATCCCATGCCGAACTCAGAAGTGAAACGTTGTAGCGCCGATGGTAGTGTGGGGCCTCCCCATGTGAGAGTAGGACATTGCTAAGTGCCAAAGTGCCAAATTGCTTAATTGCTGAATAGACACGCTGCGGAGCGGTAGTTCAGTTGGTTAGAATACCGGCCTGTCACGCCGGGGGTCGCGGGTTCGAGTCCCGTCCGCTCCGCCACTTATAAGAAAGCCCTGTCAGAAATGACGGGGCTTTTTTACATCTGTAGTTTTTTTGAATCCTGAGTAGAGCGATAGTTCAGTGGGTTAGCCTTTTTACCTTGACGGCAGCGGCCTGTCACGCCGGGGGGCGCGTTGCTCTTAAGGTTGATAGAAAGTCCCGTCCGCTCCGCCACTTATAAGAAAGCCCTGTCAGAAATGACGGGGCTTTTTTACATCTGTAGGTTTTTGAATCCTGAGTAGAGCGGTAGTTCAGTGGGTTAGCCTCTTTACCTTGAGGGCTGCGATCTGTCACGCCGGGGGGCGCGTTGCTCTTAAGGTTGATAGAAAGTCCCGTCCGCTCAGCCACTTATAAGAAAGCCCTGTCAGAAATGACGGGGCTTTTTTACATCTGTAGGTTTTTGAATCCTGAGTAGAGCGGTAGTTCAGTGGGTTAGCCTCTTTACCTTGACGGCAGCGGCCTGTCACGCCGGGGGGCGCGTTGCTCTTAAGGTTGATAGAAAGTCCCGTCCGCTCCGCCACTTATAAGAAAGCCCTGTCAGAAATGACGGGGCTTTTTTACATCTGTAGTTTTTTTGAATCCTGAGTAGAGCGATAGTTCAGTGGGTTAGCCTCTTTACCTTGACGGCAGGGGGGATTTTTACGTCTGCAGAAAAGTTAATGGTGCAGAATTGACGTAGTGGTGGTGGGGATTATTGGCGTCTGCAGAAAAGAAAAAAGGGTAGCAGGGCTACCCTTGTCGTTCATGCCAATAGATTGGCTAACGTAATGTAACAGCTATGCCGCATGTTACTGTTGGTTCAACATATAACCTCAACCCTGCTACGGCAGTGATGCAGCAGAGTATGTGTTCAGGTTAGACGTTCAAAAATTGCTTCATTTGTGCGACAACACGCTCTGCGGTTTCTTTGTCTGCCATTTCAGCAAAGATACGCAGTAAAGGTTCTGTACCCGAGAAGCGAGCGATCACCCAACCGCCGTTCTTAAAGTACACTTTGGCGCCGTCTTCGTAGCTGACTTTTTCAATATCAAAATCGAATTCAGGCAGGAGCTTGTCGACATAGATCTTGCTGTAAAGCGCGTCTTTGTGTGCCGGCTTGAACTTGCAATCCCCTTCGGCGGTATAGGCATAGCCATATTTGCCGTAGATTTCATCAAGCAGTTCAGACAGTTTCTTGCCCGTCACTGAAATCATCTCAACCAATAGGCTTGAGGCGAACACGCCATCTTTACCTTTGATGTGACCACGAATGGTCAAGCCACCCGAGCTTTCGCCACCGATCAGTGAGTCATCGGCTTCCATTTGTGAGCTGATGTGCTTAAAGCCAACAGGGACTTCAAAGCTCTTCTCGCCGTGATCTGCAGCGATCTTGTCAAGAATGTGCGTGGTTGCGATGTTACGCACCACGGAGCCTTTCCAGCCTTTGTATTCCAACAAGTAGTAATAAAGCAGGATCAGGACTTCGTTCGGATGAATAAAGTGACCTTTTTCATCGATGATGCCAAGACGGTCAGCATCCCCATCGGTACCGATACCGATGTCGTAACCTTCTTGAGCCACAAGGTGCATCAAGCGATAGAGCGTGGCAGCATTGGGTGATGGCATGAGGCCACCGAAATCTGGATTTTTACCATCGTTGATCACGTCCACTTCACAGCGACCATTGATCAAGACAGTTTGTAGTGCGTTTTTCGCTACACCAAACATTGGGTCGATCAGTACGCGTAAATTGGCTTTTTTGATCGCTTCGATGTCGATGAAGTTAATGATTGAATCAACAAATGCGTTCATTGGATTGATGATTTCAATCAGCTTGTCATCAATCGCTTGCTCAAAATCGACACTCTTAACTTGTTCAGCCGTTAGCGTGGCAATTTGCTGTTCAATTTTTTGCGTGATGATTTCATCTGCATCACGACCGCCTTCAATGAAAATTTTAACGCCATTGTAGTCTGCCGGGTTGTGCGATGCCGTAATACAGGCAGAGTACGCACAGTTACGTTCTTTGGCTTCAAACATGACGATAGGCGTTGGAACAAATTTGTCGATGAAGCTGACGTTAATGTTATTCGCCGCTAAAACTTCCGAAAACCAACATGCCGCTTTGTCAGACAGAAAACGTCGGTCATAACCGATGATGAAGCCACGATCGGCGACGTTTTCATCGTTAATGATGTTAGATAGTGCTTGGGCCACAAGGCGAACGTTATCTTTAGTGAACTCTTCGCCAATAAAGGCGCGCCAGCCACCGGTTCCAAACTGAATCATGATGGAACTCCTATTTCTCTCGTAGATAAACTGGAAAGTGGGGCGCAAAAGGCGCCCCGAAAAGTCTTAGCCCATGATCACAGTAACGGTGTTCACCGAGCCTTCAGGCTGCGGTGCGACCACGCCAATGACTGGCTCACCGTTGAGAAGGATAGTTTTCACGCCTTTGCTGACGTTATCTGGGTTTTCTACCTTGATTTGGTATGTCGCCCCTAGCCATTGGCGTGAGACTTCAAAGCCCGGCCAGTTGGTTGGGATACATGGATCGATAGTCAGACCATCAAAACCGGTGCGTACACCCAGAATGAAGTTCGTTACGGCAAAGTAAGCCCAACCTGATGTACCTGTTAGCCATGGGTGGTTTGCACGACCATGATCTTGGTGGTCACGACCCATGATGAACTGCACGTATGAGTACGGTTCAGCGATACGCTTTTCAATCATGTCGTTTTGGTTGTACGGGTTGAGTGCATCAAAGAACTTCATTGCACGGTCACCACGGCCTAGTTTCGCTTCTGCTACCCACGCCCATGGGTTTGGATGCGAGAAGATTGCGCCGTTTTCTTTCACGCCTTGGTAAACGCGTGTCACGAAACCGATATCATCGTTCGGTGTGGCGAATGACGGTGAGTTCAGGTGCAGGCCGTACTCAGAGAACAAGTTCTCGTCGACGGCATCCATCGCTTTTTCACCACGGTCTTGTGCAACAGCACCAGACAGTACGGCTAGCGTGTTTGACTCGAGGTGTACGCGCCCTTCTTTTTGCTGCGCAGTACCGATCTTGTCACCGTCTTTGGTGAGACCACGGATGTACCAGCCACCCTCGTCATCCCACAGGTGCGTTTCACACGCTTCGCGCACGTTAGCAGCCATGACGGTGTACTTATCAACGTCTTCGGTTTTGCCTAGGAACTTCGCTAGGTCGATGAATTCTTGCAGTGCCCAGAAGTGTAGGAATGACACCATGGAAGACTCGCCGCCACCCAGGTTCAGACAGTCGTTCCAGTCGGCACGCAGACCTTTACAGATACCGGTTTGGCCGACATATTCCGCCGAGAAATCCAATGCGGCTTTCATGTGGTCGTATACTGTCGCTAGGCCACCGTCAGCGTAAGGGATCATTTCGTTGAAGAAGCTGTGCTCGCCCGTTTCCATCACGTATTTACAGATGGTCGGTACGATCCATAGGTGGTCATCTGAACAGGTGTCGTCGATGCCGTGGATCTTGTCTTCATCCGATGGGGTAGGGACGACCGTTGGTGATTTAGACGGTTTAACATCGGCTTTTTCAGGATCGAACCAGTCTGGATCGAACAGGTGCAGACCGTAACCGGCTTTCACCTGACCACGCAGTAGGTCAACCAGACGCTTACGGGTCATAGCAGGGTTAGCATGAGGGACTGAGATCGCATCTTGTGCGGTATCACGGTAGCCCAGACCGGTACGGCCACCCACTTCAATGAATGACGCGAAGCGCGACCATACAACACACGTTTCTGCTTGATACAGTGTCCATGTGTTGATCATGGTATCCAGGCCTTCGTTTGGCGATTTCACTTGGAATTTCGCGCAACGCTCATCCCAGTGTGCTTTGATGCCCGCGAATGCGTTATCCACTTCAGCCAGGTTTTGGTATTTCGCACGTAGACGCTCACCGTTGCCTTTACCAATACCTAGGATGTAAGCAAAGCGCACTTCTTGGCCTGGCTGAATAACAAATTGCTTGTGTAGAGAACCACAGTGGTTGTAACAGGTTTGCGCCGTGTTGAAACACTTACCTTGCTCTACGGCTAGCGGGTTTGCTTCGTCGCGGTATGCGCCAAGGAAGCTATCACGTTGACCGTCGTATGAATCTGGGTCAAACGTCGACGCTAGGTAGTAGAAACCTTCGAAATCGTTGGTGTTGTAGTAAAGATCGTATTCGATCACGCCATCGTTGTAAGACGTCCCCGCAGAGTACAAAGACATCTGATGGTTTTGGTTGTCAGATTGGATATGGCTGAACGAGAATTCAACAAAAGAGAACGCACTGATGGTACGTGGCTTATCTGACGTGTTTTTGATCACGACATCCCAAACTTCTGCATCTTCACCTTTCGGTACAAACAGCGTTTTGGTGGCTTCAATGCCGTTGTAGTCACACTTGAATTTCGAGTAAGACAGGCCGTGACGCACTTCGTAGCTCGCTTCGTCTAAGCTTTTTGCGACTGGCTGCCATGAGATTGACCAGTAATCGCCTGTCTCATCATCACGCAGGTAAACGTAGTGTCCTGGGCGATCGAAGGTTGCGTTCGGACGGAACTTCGTCACGCGGTTGTGCTCGGGTGAATTGTAGAATGAGTAACCGCCCGCATTGTGAGAAATGACGGTGCAGAACTTTTCCGTACCTAGATAGTTGGTCCAAGGCGCAGGCACATCGGGACGCGTGATCACATACTCTCTGTTGTCATTATCAAAATAACCGTATTTCATTTTTTTCAATCCTTTAAGTGTAATCTTTGTTCTGCGTCTTACTCGCAGCGACGGTAATTAATGCCTACCTTGTCTAGGTATGGCAGCTGACCCTTTAAGCGAGCCTTAAAGTCGGGCCAACTACGTTTTTCTGGTGCTGTCCAACCGATTTCAGCCACGGCCAGTAAGCGGGGATAAAGCATGTATTCAAAACGACTTTGGTTGTTGACCAGCTCACACCACAGGGCACATTGCACCCCTTTGATGTTCTGATGGGCCGGGTCATCGTGCGGCAGATCCGCCAATGGGCGGTAGCTGTACACATGATCCAAGGGCAACTTGCCTGCCCAGTCCACGCCCGGTTCGTCGGCAGAGTAACCCTGCGCCAAATCGAGGTAGGTGTACTGTGCGGGTTGCATGACCACGTTGAAGCCAGCTTGCGCACACTTCTGGCCTGCTTCTTCGCTGCGCCATGAGAAAATCACGGTGTCTTTGCTGACCTTGTCGCCATCTGTGGCTTCTTCCCAGCCCATCATGGTTTTGCCTTTGCTGGCTAAATGCTCTTCAACAAAACGCAAAAGGTGGCCTTGGAGCTCTTTGGGATCGGTGTAGCCGTGTTCCGCCATGAGGGCATGACACGCCGGACTGTCTGTCCATACGCCGACCGGTACTTCATCAGCCCCAATGTGCACATAAGGAGCTGGGAAGAGATCACACACTTCATCTAACACATTGGTTAGGAAGGTATATGTGCCTTTCAGCGCGGGCGACAAGATATTATCAGGGTAGCCTTGAATGCTGCGATATTTTGATCGATCTTGTGGGTCCACCAGCAAATCTGGCAGGGAACGGATCGCGGCGCGGCAGTGACCAGGGATATCAATTTCCGGAATGACGCTGATCCCACGGTCTGTGGCATAAGCAATGACATCGCGGATCTCTTGCTTGGTGTAGTAGCCACCGTAGCGTTGGCTGATGGTTGTAAACTGCGGGACAATCGCTTCGTTAGGCCCACGCCATGCGCCAATACGTGTTAGTTCTGGGTAGGCGTCGATTTCAATTCGCCAGCCTTCATCATCAGTCAGGTGCCAATGGAAGGTGTTGTATTTGTAACGCGTCAAGTTATCGATCAGGAATTTGATCCGGTCAATGCTGTGGAAATGGCGGGAACAGTCGAGCATGAACCCTCGGTAACCGTAGTGCGGCGCATCCTGCACTTCGACCATAGGTAACATGTAGGCGGCTTGTACTTGATGGCTCGGTTGTACCGGAATCAGTTGAAGCAGTGACGCCACGGCGTGGGCAAAACCAGCTTCTGAACCGGCTTGTAGCCAAATGTGTTCTTGCTCGATCAGCAGGTGATAAGCGCCTTCTTGGAGCTGGGCGCAGTATTGAAAGCTGATATGGCCGTTGTCACGCACCGGCATCGGTTCGTGCAACAGGGTGTGTAATTCGTCTTGTAGCCAACGACAACTGCCCGCTGCTTTTTCATGTGCTGGCGTGATGGCAGTATGTTGCGTTAGGCGGAAGTAGCCATCTAACAACTGCATAGATTGCGGCTCAGGGATCACCGAGATCGCTTTGGCTGCCGGTAACGGCGTATTGAAACGGTCTGAGTTCGCGCCCTGCAAGTTAATGGTGGTCACTTCAACCGGCATCGGTGTAATAAAACGGCCTTTGCTGGCGGTGCTGAGGAATGCCTCAGGGATCCCATCATCAAATAGCGTGAACGGTGCGGTCCCGACGGTAAACTCGGTATAAAAGTGACTGTTTGGCGCCAATACGTCACCCGTCTCAGGGGTCAGAATACAGTAGCTGCCGACCTGTTCAAGGGTGCCGGTAGTGAGAGAATCAGCGCTGATCCAGCGACCAATCGCAAAATGCAGCGACCAACCCTCTACGGGACGATCCGTGAGGTTATGTAACGTTAAGGCAAAGCGTGATTGTTGTTCTTGTTGTTCAATCACTGTGAGATCAAGACGATAGCTCATAGTTGCACTCATAATTGATACAGATCGTGGTGACCCTTTGCCATCGCAAGAGCCCCGTCCATGGCATCACCAAGCGGCTTGGCAACGCGTTGCTGCATAGGCGGTGTGAGCCAAGGAATGATCCGCTCCGCAATGCTGCCCATTAAGCAAATTTGTTCAGCCCCGCGGGCGATCAATGCTTGCATCCACATTTCTACATCGCGCGCGGTTTGACTGAGAAGTTCAATCGCGAGTGCATCGCCCTGTTGCGCGTGGGCGAAGATAGCCGGTGAGAACTGACCATAATCACAAGGACGCGCGGTTTTAGACCAACTGACGATGGCATCAATGTCATGCTGGAAGTGCGCCAGTACCTGTGAAGCCAGCGGGGTCATCGGGCGGATGTTATCAACCGCCAACAACACCTGTTGGATCAAGCGTAATCCCATGACAGCACCGCCGCCCTGATCGGAAATCGGGAACTCACGGCCTCCGACAATGTGCTGCTGGCCTTGTGACAAAAAGATCCCGCAAGAGCCTGTGCCTGCAATTAAGATGGCCCCGTCATTGCCCGCCCATGCGCCTAGGCATGCCCCGTAGGCATCGGTATTGAGGGTCACGTGGGCATAAGGGTGGGGCAGCGACATAAATTCACGCCAAGACGCTTGCTGTTCGGCACCGGCTAAGGCTAGGCCCACGGCCATTTCAGCCATGTGTTCTGGGCCTAAACCGGCCAATTCTGCCGCCGTCGCAATCGCATCTTGGATCGATTGCATGGCAACGTTACCGCCCAACATAATATTGGCACTGCCAGTTTTTGCTTCCCCTAACAGGGTGCCGTTAAGATCGGTAATGCGGGCGCGGCAAGAGGTGCCGCCGCCGTCAACACCGACGTAGTAGCGAATAGATTTAGTCACAATGGCGCTCCTTAAATTGCAGCGTAATGGCAAGCAAATACCAACCAGCATGCGGGATCCATTGTTCCCCCCAACGCCAGTTTTGCAGGATATCTTCCGCCTGAGGCTGTGGGTTAAAGGCGATATCGTGCTCGTTTTCAAAGCCACTGGTGATGCCATTACACACACCGCCACGGGCATTGAAGAAGCCTAACTCGGGCAAGTAATCCGGGTTGTTGCGCCCATGACCGTCGAGCATAGAAATATCAAAGGGGTTCAGTCCCAACAGCCAATCCGTCAGGCGCTGTGCATAAGTGCGCAGGGCGGTGTGACTGGTGGTGACAGTTGCGTACTGACAGGCAAGGTAAGCCATACTGGCCAATGAGGCCAAACGGGCATTCTCCCCTTGCCACCAGTATCCGGTTTCATTGTTATGCGGCACAAAGAAGGCGCTGTGTTTCTCGCCATCCACCGCTTTCACGTACTGACGTGGGTAGCCAAAGGGGTTCGTCACTTCGGCTGTCAGTGTCAGTTCAAATTGCAATGCTTGCTCGACCAAGGTTGTGATCGCTTGCTGCTGTGCGTCATCGGTTTCGATGTTGAGATAACGCAACAAGCTGATCACTGGTAGGCCGGCTTCTGCTGCATGGAAATACGGGCGACTGCCGTCGGCATTGGCTGACCAGAAATGGGCCACGTTGCCATCGCTCATCTGGCGAGCAGCCAAGCGGTTAGCCCAGCGGCGCGCTTCGTTCAGGTAGCGATCGTCTTCGCTGGCACGGTACAGATCCGTGGCAGCCAACAAAGCACAGTATTCATCAATGATGTTTTCAGTACCGTCATTCAGGTACTGGGTGTTCATTTCCACCAAGTGCCAGTAACCGCGTTCGGCGCTGGCGAGATACGTTGACGCAGCTTCTGCGTCAAAGCCTAAGATGTGCGCAGTCGGTTGGGTCAGCGTGCGGGCAGCAAAGGCTAATGCCGCAATGGCGACGCCGCCACCTTGACGGAAACCAGCGTGATAATCGTCAGACTTGACGCCCGCTTGGGTGGCGTAAGAGCAGATATCACGCTGCTGCGTGTCTTTGCTCCACTTATCAAATACCGTCATATAGAAGAAGCTATCCGGGCTTTGCATACGTTGCAGGAAATCCGCCCCGTGCAAGGCTTCTTCCAACAGGCGAACGCGGGTGAAGTTAGCCACGCCGTCTTCGTCTGCCAATTGTTCAAAGGCCATCAGCATGTTCCAGACGATCATCGGGATTTGCTGAGGGTTAAAATAGTTGCCATAGGAGAGGTGGCTAAAGTATTTGCTCACATCGCCGGATGCATCGTACCAGCCGCCATGAGCATCCACAGTGAGATCACTGCCGAGTACCGGTGCGGTGCGATCGGCCTTGTCAAACTTGCCGCCGCTGCGCTGGGATTTAAAGTAGTGAAGCACATCGCTAAACGTGCGATGCATTAAAAGCCCCTCGGCAATCACAAATGGCGCAGATAACACCTCTCCAACGCGAAGGCGGAATTCACCGCACTGATCCAGTGCGGTGAAGTCCATGGAGTAGGTGTAGCCGGTGTGCCATTGGTCTACCGGACCATAGGCCTTGAGAGGCAGCTGCATAATGGACGTGGCGCGTTGGTTGCATACCAGCTCGGCAGTGGTGAGGGTGAGCTCGTTCTCTGCTTGCAGGATGGCTTGTTTGGCACCAAAACGTTCATAGCCCAAATGGTTCGTTAACAGCTGCATTGTTGCTCCAATTATTTTTCGTATAGGTAACAGCGGACAAAGTGGTTCTCTGACAGCTGTGTCACACCTGGTAGGGCGTGGTTACATTTTGCGGTGGCATGCGTACAACGGCCCGAGAATGGGCAGCCCACACTGTCAGGGGTCCAAAGTGGGATTTCACCTTTGTTCCCTTTCAGTTTTTCGTGGATCGATTTCTTCGGATCCGGTACAGCAGACACCAGTAGCTGGGTATACGGGTGTTGTGGATCATGGATGATTTCATCCGTGTCACCCCATTCCACCATGTGGCCGACATACATCACCGCCAAATCTTCAGCGATGTAACGCGCCGTTGCGATATCGTGCGTGATGTAAAGCAGCGCCATTTCACGCTCGAACTTCATTTCTTCCATCAGGTTCAAAACACCCGCACGGATAGAGACGTCAAGCATGGAGGTTGGCTCATCGGCCAGTACCACTTCGGCACCCACGGCAATGTTACGCGCGAGGTTGACACGCTGACGCTGGCCACCAGAAAGCTGGTGCGGATATTTTTCCGCGGTCGCTTTCGGTGGGATCAGGCCCACTTGCTCTAGCAGGCTATATACCGTTTCTTCCAATTCTTTCTTGTTGCCTTTGCTGACTTTGTTATGAATAAGCAAAGGACGTGCAATGTGATGGAAGATAGTATGAGTAGGGTTCAGCGACCCAAACGGGTCCTGCCATACCATCTGCACACCTTGGCGGTATTGCATCAAATCGTCTTTTTTCTTGATGTCTGCAATGTCACGGCCGAAGTATTCAATGTGACCATCTGTTGGGGCATACATCTTGGCGATCATTTTTGCCGTGGTGGATTTACCTGAGCCGGATTCACCGACCACAGCCAGACCACGACTTTTGTACATTTTGAACGAAACGTCATTAATCGCTCGCATGAACGGTTTTTTCAGCGAGTTACTGCTGATTTGGAAGTCCTTGATCAGGTTCTTCCCTTCGATAATCGGTTGTCCAGTTGGCTTGCTCATCATGCCTCCTTATTCTTCTTATTAACTGCGCTTCGTGAATAGGTGGCAGTTGCTTAAACGGCCTGGTTCGATTTGGCTAAGCTGCGTCGCTTGTGTGAAACAAGCGTCATGCGTTTTGCTGCAACGAGCCTGGAAACGACAGCCAGTCGGGACTTCCAACAGGTTAAGCGGGTTACCCGGGATCCCGGTTAAACGGGTTTTCGGCCCGGTTAACGGTGGGAATGAACTTCCCAGCCCTTCGGTGTACGGGTGGAACGGCGCCTCTAGGATTTCTTTAGAGGGGGCCACTTCAATCAATTCACCGGAGTACATGATGCCGATGCGGTCTGAGAATTCGACCATCAACGACAAGTCATGAGTAATGAACAAAATCGAGAAACCAAACTCTTCTTTCAGTGCGTAGATCTTCTGCAAAATCTCACGCTGTACCACCACGTCAAGGGCCGTTGTTGGCTCATCCATGATGATCATTTTCGGGTTCAGGGCCAGCGCGATGGCGATAACCAAACGTTGACGCATGCCACCTGAGAACTGGTGCGGATAGTCACGCAAACGGTTCGGGTGAATATCCACGATTTCCAGTAAGCCTTCCGCACGGCGGATAGCTTGCTGACGGTTAAGCGTGGTGTGACGCATGATCACGTCACAGAACTGCTCTTCCATCGTCAATACGGGGTTCAGGGCGTTCATCGCGCTCTGGAACACCATCGACATCTGGCTCCAACGGAAGGCCGTCATGTCGTTGTCGCTGAGCTTTAGAATGTCGCCGTGGCCATCAAAAATTACTTCACCACCGGTAATGAATGCTGGCGGCTTATGCAGACGCATGAGCGAGAAGGCAACGGTGGACTTCCCACAGCCTGACTCACCGGCCAGACCAAAGATTTCGCCTTTACCAATGTCAAAGCTGACATTGTTTACGGCACGCACATCGCCGGACTCTGTGATGTAATCAACACACAGGTTGCGAATGGAAATTTGTGGGTTCGTCATTATTTTTCTCCCCCTTCAAGGGCTGGCTTAGCTGTCACGACAGCGTCAGCGGATTGTGCATTTTTCTGTGCAGCAAGGTTCTTCCAGCGACGCATGCCTTTGTGCGAGCGTAGCTGTGGGTTTGCAATTTCATCGACCGCGAAGTTCAGTAGCGCTAGACCAATCGCGATGAAAATCAAGGCAATACATGGAGCCCATAGTTCCCACCATGCGCCAACCAACATAGACGATGACGTACGTACGTTGTTCAGCATTACACCCCAACTGATTGAGCTTGGGTCACCTAAGCCAAGGAATGACAAGGTGGCTTCGGTCATAATGGCCAGCATGACAGAACCGATGAAGCTGGCGCCAACGATAGAAACAAGGTTCGGTAGAATCTCAACGAAGATGATGCGCCATGAAGATTCACCCAGTACTTCTGCTGCTTTAACAAACTCTTTCTCACGCAAAGACAAGGTTTGCGCTCGGACCACACGTGCACCCCAGGCCCAGGAGGTCATCCCTATGACAATGGCAATGGTGAGTGGCCCTGCCTGCCCAATAAAGGCTGCAATAACAAACAGCAGTGGGAACTGTGGAATAACCAGCATGATGTTCATCGCGGCGGTGAGTACGTCATCAATACGTCCCCCGAAGTAACCCGCAGAAACACCAATCACGGTTGCGAGGAAACACACCACGATACCGGCACTAAAGCCGACCGCCAGTGATGTACGTGTGCCGTACACCACTTGCGACCAAATATCACGGCCCATGCGAGAAGTACCCAGTACGTGCTCTGCTTTTTTCGACATCAACAGCGTACGTTTGTTATCGGCAAGGTTTTCAGCAATCCAACCCTCAGGGTTGCTTTGCGCTGCTTTTACGACAAACGCAGGGTATTCATGTGGGTTACCACTTTTACGGTCTGGTGCGTGTTCGGTGATCAAGGGTGCAAAGGTCGCACCAAAGATAAAAATAGCGATAATGATCAGGCCACACAGGGCCTTGCCGTTGTTTGACAGTAATTTGATTAAGGCTTTCATGATTATTTGCCTCCCTTACGTAGACGTGGGTCAAGGGCTACAATCAGCAAGTCCGCTAAGAAGTTAAAGAACAGCATAAACAGTGTCATGATCAGTAGCTGGCCTTGCAGTACTTGGTAGTCACGGCCATTAATGGCGTTAAGCAGTACCGTACCCAGACCTGGGTAGTTAAAGATGATTTCGATGATCAACTGGCCACCGATAGCCATACCTAATGCCATAGACAGGGCGGTGACACTTGGTAGCATGGCGTTACGTGCTGCGTAGTTGAAGACAACACGGTTCTCACTCAGGCCTTTACCCTTCGCCATGGTGATGTAGTCTTCGTTAAGCAGGTTGATCATGTTGTTACGCATGCTGATCAAGAAGCCGCCAATCTGAATGATGGTGGCACAGACAAGCGGTAGCACAGCATGGTGAAGGATATCTTTGTAGAACGCCCAGCTTGTCCAATCGGCCATCACACCAGGGGTGTAGGCATAACCGGAAGGGAACCATTTTAAGCCAATGGCAAAGGTGTAAAGTGCCAGCATCGCGGTAACCACAGCAGGTACTGCCTGCACTACCAACATGGCTGGAGAAATAAAGGCATCGTACTTACTGCCGCGCTTCCAAGCGGCAAAGATGCCGAGGATAGAACCGATACAGAAAGACAACACAACCGCAGTACCTGCAAGGAACAGTGACCAACCTACGGCGTTACCCAACATGTCGTTAACGGTTTGTGGGTAGGTCTGGATAGAGATACCCAGGTTCCAGCTCAATATACTTTTTAGGTACGTAAAGTATTGCTCGTACAGCGGGCCATCGACGAAACCTAATAGTTTGGTCATTGCCGCAATACGCTCAGGGGTTACCTGTACCGTGGCGTTAGCAAACATCATGGTAACGGGGTCACCAGGCATCGCACGCGGTATAATGAAGTTAATCGTAGCGGCCACGAGGAACGCTATGAAGTAAAATGATAAACGTCGTAGAAAAAATCCCATAACTCACACCTTTCCATACCAACCACACTCCCGAGGCTGGATTCAGGACGAAAAACCCCCTGACGACTAGCGCCATGCTTGACAGTTAAAGAGGGGGAAGAGGCGGTGCGCAAGGCGCGCACCGCAATTTAAGCAGATATTACGCTTTTGGCTTAAGGTCTAGTACTTGAAGGATACGCTCCTGAACACCAGCCCAAATCATTGGACGGCCTTTAGGATTGTTCTCGTTCCACCAACCGTCAAAGCGAGTGGTGTTGTACTGGAAGTTAAACGCGCCTGTCATAACAGGTACTGTGATTTGGTTTTCAGCGATGATCTTCTGGATACCGTGAGCAATTTCTAGCTGCTCTTTGCGGTCTGCCGTCTTGTAGAAGCTGTTTAGTAGCTTATCTAGCTCAGCATTCTTGAAGTGGTGCATCGCGAAACGTGGCTTACCTTCACCTTCTTGTAGCGCAGAGTTGTAACCATCGTTCCAGTAAGTGTGTGGATCCGCACCTAGGAAGTAGTTGGTATAAGCAACGTCGTATGTACCGTCTTGCATCGCTTTGTTGTATACAGCGAAGTCAGGCGTACGTGCTTTCGCATTGATACCCACTTCTTGTAGCTGCTCAACACCTAGCTGAACGGTGTTGTTGAAGTCAGTCCAACCGTTTGGAGAGATGATTTCAAATACGATTTCTTTGCCGGTTGGGGTTTCTACGAAGCCGTCACCGTTCACGTCTTTAAAGCCCGCTTTTTTCAACAATGCTTTCGCGTTTTTCGCGTCATACGTGTTGAAACCTTTGTACTTGTTGTGTACAGCCGCATCAGACCAGCTCTTATGCGCGTCGCCTAGGCCTGACGCATAATCGTTTGGAGAACCGTTACCGTAGAAAGCGATGTCAATGATCGTTTGACGGTCAATGGCCATAGAGAACGCACGGCGGAAATCAACGTTGTTGATGGCTTCGTGGTTGCCCTTGTTTGGCGACTTGAAGTTCACAAGGAATGACTGAGTACCTGCTGCAGGGTACCAGTACTTGTGGTTCGGGTTCGCTGCTGCGTAAGTGCTGTCGATGTCAGGAATGAACGATGAAGTCCAATCAAGCTCAGAGTTGATCACTTTAGCAAGAAGCTGGTCGTTACCGGCGATCTGAGGCATACGTAGACAGTCAACGTCTAGGTTTGCTTTGTCCCAGTAGTTCGGGTTTTGACACTGGATGTATAGCTGAGGCGTGAAGGTGTCAATCGTGGTGAATGCACCAGAACCTACTGGGTTTTCGTTTGCGAATGACTCAGGGTTCTTTACTTTGCTCCAGATGTGCTTAGGAACAAACGAGACTTTAGCGATTTCAAACGGTGCGTTTGATGTTGCTTCAGTCAGGTCAAAAATAACCTTGTTGCCTTGAACTTTAGCGCCTTTCACCCATGCGTTAATACCGGTACGGTCTAGCTCAGGCTTTTGCTGTAGCAACTCGATGGTGTAAACCACGTCGTGTGCAGTTAGCGGTTTGCCGTCAGACCATTTTAGGCCATCACGCATTTCAAAGGTGACTTGCATCAGGTCGTCAGACATGTAGTAGTCTTTCGCCAAACGCATAACTGGCTCGTTACCGTGCATTTGGTTAAAGATCACTAGAGGCTCATACAAGAACTCTGTTGTTGTGTGAAGGCTAGTATCTAGGAATGGGTTAAAGTTACGCACCATTGTAGGGTAGAACTGAGGTACGATTGTTAGCTCACTACGTTCAGCTGCAGAAACTACTGGAGCGGTTAGTGCCGATGCGGCTGCGGCAATCACTGCCATGGCTAACTGAGTTTTCTTTATATTGGCAAGCATAGCTGTTCCTTACTCTTTGCTTTTTGTTTCACTTATTGAAAGCCCCGTAACTACGGGGAGCTGCAGAGCCTACTTCGTCTGGGGTGAGTAACGCGACCCAATCCGAATGGCCTTGTAGGCTCTTAGTGCCCCTAGGAAACTCCGGAATAACAATTCGGTCAATCTAACTTCCCGTTAAAAACGTCAAATCCCGCCACCCATCCGTAAAAAACGTTAATTAACGAGTGTGATCTTACGCTGGGTTGGGATGCGCTTGTGCTCAATGTCACATTTGGTGTTTGTTTTTGCATTTAATGTGACTGGTGATAATTACAGTTAAGACAATGACTTGCGTGTGTTATTTTTTACTGTGAATGTAACGAGGTCAATTTTGTGGGTTAATTCCCTGCGGAAATTCTTTGGTCTGGATTTGTTGTGATTGGCTTCTCATAAACTGAAACATTTTCCTTGATCTGGCGTTTTTCATGGCGATTAGCGCGCGGATGGAGGGTTTTTGACCGTTATTTACGCGCGGTCAAAATCGTTTTTTTGCGGTTTTAAAGTGATATTTCGAGGCAAAAAAAAGCCTGCTCGGTGAGCAGGCTTAGGTGGTTGTTGATGGGCGTCTGTGGCCGTTATTGATGGATAAGCTGCTGCAGCTGTTCTTTCATTTTCGCCAGTTGCTTGCGGCCTTCAGGGTGGCTGTGACTGCGTTCTAATACAAAGTCGATGGTGCTGAGGACCGTTCGCCAACGCGGGGTTTTCGGTAAGGTCTCGACATGCAGGTATTTATCCAGCGTGCGGGTTTGCAGCGTACTGCGGTCAAGGTACACCCGCCACAGGCCACTTTCTTCTGCCAGCTCAAACTTACTTTTATGGTTGCTGTTTTCCCATACTTTCAGGGTGTGTTTCATTATCTCTACCAACAACTCTCGCAAGGTATCGCCTCGGCTTTTGCCATCTGTATCGAGCTTATCCGCTAAATCGCTGAACTCATCACCCAGATGGCGCAGGGTGGTGAGTTGATTGCGGTCACGGTTAAAGGCAAACCCAGACAGCACTTCTACCGCCTTTTCTAAGACCTGAATACGGTGTTCTTCGGTCGGGCCATGGTTATCAAAAATAAACATGCGTAATAGCCCCGACTCTTCGGGCAGGTTAATGACATCGGTATCGAGTGCGATTAACCCATCTCCAATGCGGAACATCAAGCTGCCGTGGAAATGGTGACTGTTGCTGATGTCATCGGGCAAATGGGTCGCGAGAATGTCATCGATTTGGTGGCGTTCAATTTGCTCCGGGGCGCGGCCAAACAAGGCCCCCGCGGCGCCGTTCGCGTAGCGAATGCGGCCTCCGCTTTGCACGCAGATGATGGCTTCATTGGTTGACTCTAGCAGCCCTAATAAGCGGCCTTGGGTTTCGATGAGCCCCGCTTCCACTTGTTCGCGGCGCTGAATTTCTTCCGCTAACCGTGCGTTTTCGTGGCGCTGACGCTCGGTTTGACCGGCTTTCAAGTGTGCCCCAATGCGCGCAATAAGCTCTTCTTTATTAAAGGGCTTGGTCAAGTAGTCATTGGCACCGGATTCAAAGCCGCGGATCCGGTCTTGTACCTGCCCCAATGCCGACAACATGATGATCGGTAACGCTAACACATCGTATTGCTGGCGGAGCTGCTCACACACTTCATAGCCTGACATTTCCGGCATCATGATATCCAGCAACATCAGTGCGGGCTGGTGGCTTTCGACCAGTTTGATCGCTTGCGGGCCATTTTCAGCCGTGATCACGCGGTAGCCTTCCAAGCGTAAGAAGTTATTCAGCACCTGCAGGTTCACGGGCTCATCATCAACGATGAGCAGCAGTTCACCGTCTGGGTTTTCTGCAATGGATTCGGTTTCACAGAAGGCCGTTTCTGCCGCTGGCGCCTGGAAATGCAGGCTACGGTGAGACAGTTGGCTGCTGGCGATGTCATCTTCGGAGGCCAAATTCAGCGTGAAACTGAAGGTGGTGCCTATCATCGGCTGGCTGCTGACATACAATCGTCCGCCCATCAGTTCAATCAATTGACGGCTGATGGAGAGCCCAAGCCCCGAGCCCTGACGGTAGTTGGCCGAATGGGTGTTGGCTTGGATCAGCGGTTCAAAGATGTGTTCCAGCTGTTCGGCAGGGATCCCTTGGCCGGTATCCACCACCTGAATGCGAATTTGGTTCTCCAGCATGGTCGCGGAAAGGATGATTTTGCCTTCTGAGGTGTACTTGATGGCGTTCCCGACCAAGTTATACAAGACCTGCTCAAGACGTTGTTCATCAGCCAGTACCGGCGGTAAATCGTCAGGAATTTGGTTGATGATGCGTACCGGTTTGGTACCCAGCAAGTGGCTCGACAGTTCCAGTACCAGACGTACGGCGGAGGATACTTCTACCGCGTGGCGCTGAATGTCCATGTCACCGTAGCGCATCTTGTGATAATCGAGCAGATCATCAACCAAGTTGGTCAGGCGCTGACCGCTGCTGATCATGATTTCCAGCTGGCGGCGCTGTGAACGCTGCACGGGTCCGTTTGCCCCAGCCAGCAAGGATTCGGCGATCCCGACCATGCCATGCAGTGGGGTGCGCAGTTCGTGCGAGGTAGTCGCCAAGAATTCATCTTTCAGTTTATCGGCCGTTTGCAGTTCTTTGTTTTTCTGTTGAATGACCGTGAGGTTCTGTTCCAGCTCGGTATTTTGCTTACGGATCAGGCTCATTTTCTCTCGGATTGAGGACTGCATGCGGGCAAAGCTGATCGCAAGGCGACCAATTTCATCGCTACGGTCGGTACTCTCAATCTTTTGCTCCAAATCCCCGGCGGAGGCGCGTTCTGCCGCCCAGGTTAAGCGCAAGAGCGGGGCGGTGATGGAGTTGGACAGCCAGTGTGAGGCCATGATCACCAGTACGATAGCGGTGAGCATAGCGACCCAGAAGATGATTTCAAGTTGGCGAATACGGGCAAAGGCTTCTTCTTCCGGCAGTTCCACGACCAGCGCCCATGGGGTGCCATCCATGATAGGGAGTGGGGTAAAGGCACTCAGTACCGGCACACCGTTAAAGTTGGCAAAACTGCCCACGCCGCTGTCACCGGTCAGCGCTTGATCTATGCTTGGGCTGGAATAGGTCAGCGGTTTTTCGTTTGCCATCGGCAGGCGGGAGCGGTGGTCGTTACCGACCAGCAGGGTTTGCACCGAGTGGTTACCCATGTCCGATTCATTCAAAATTTGCTGCAGGGAAGCATTACTGAGCTTAAAAAAGACGTAACTGTGCAAGTAGCCTTGCTGAATGATCGGGGCGGCGAACCAGGCAGAGAGATCTTGTTGGCCCGGCTCGCGACTGAAATCAGTAAAGACCACTGGCACGCGGTCTTGCTCATCTTTGGCGTTTTCTGTTTGCTGCTGAATGGCGGCAAAGGTTTGACTCAGCGCAGGGTAAGCATGGGTTGTCTGCTGCAGATTGATACTGAACGTATCGGGATTATGAGCGGAATAGACAATGTTGCCCTTAATATCGACCAGCAAAATATCCGTAAACGGGGAGCGTTTAAGGTACTCGTCATACGCCCAGTTGTAGCGTTTGTACATCAGGCGATAGCGTTCATGGCCAACGTAGTTACCATTGTGCTGGGTATTGAGTGACTTGGTGGTCAGGGTTTCGGTGTAATAACGACTGCGGCTGGTGGTTTCCAGCGTTACCGACAGATCCCCAAGTTGATGGTACGCCCCGACTAACCCATAGAAGCGGCCGCCACTGGCATTGGCTAATTCTGAACGGGCAAAGCTCTGCACTTCCGATTCTCGCGCGGCAAAAAAACTGTTGAGTTGGGTGCGCTTGTTGTCGAGCAACGATGCCAAATGGTTCGTGCTTTGCTCTTCCAAATCGGTGCTGTGAGAGTTAAGAAAGAAAAGGGCGGAGAGGGTTAATGGGGTGATACTCAATACTAAAAACGCCAACATTAACGTGTGTTGAAGGCGCTTGAAACGGGTAGTCTTCTGCATTCCGGTGCCTGAAATTACCTGTGTGATAAAAACAAAAAAACGGATAAGCCAAGGCTTTACCCATTGTTATTTGGCGTTTTTACCGAAAAATTGACGAAATTAACGAGTGTGAAAACCGGTAAATTACCATGCCCCTTTTTATACGTTGTTTTTTGTTGAGGCAAGGAAGGGATTAGGGAACCGTGTAGCGTCACACAATTTTGACGGTATTTACGGAGCTCATAACAGGGGATCTGCCCGGAATGACTCAAAACACAATAAGAGAACGCCGAAAGCCGTGACGGTTCAGCAAAGCCGGTGTGGCGAATAAGCCGCGCGGATAAAACGGCGAGATTAAGCCAGATCGTGAGGTAACACGGCCGAGCGGAAAGGCTCGGCCTGTCGGTTTATTTTTGCGCGGTGTAGATGTTGAATTTGTTATTTTTCGCGCTGATGGTGCAGTTGCCAAGGCTTTCTTCAATCAATGGCGGGTAGCGCAAGAAACTGTTGGCCACGATGATCAGCTGGCCTTCATTGTTGAGGTGCGTTGGCGCTTCTGCAATGAAGTTTTCTGTGGCTGAGTAGAAGGTTTTTAAGCCCGCGTGGAACGGCGGATTACTGATCAGATAGTCATAGCTCTCTGGCAGGCTTGCGTACACATCGGTGGCCGTGAAGCGCGCCTCGAGATTGTTCTCGCGGAAGGTTTCTTTGGCGGATGCAATGGCCAGCGCGCTGATGTCACACAGCTCCAGATCAATCGTTGGGTTATTGGTTTTCATGACCGCCCCGATCACGCCAGCACCACAGCCAAAGTCCAGTACCTTGCCAGACAGTGCCGGTAGGGTTTTCAGCAGTAACTCTGACCCTTTATCAAACTCACCGTGGCTGAATACGCCCGGCAGTGAGCGGATCGTGATGCTGGTGTTTGCCACGTTTAGCGGGTAGCTGCGGAACCAGTCATTGATGTTAAACGCCGGCGCAGCGTGCTCACAACGGCCCCAATAGAAGCTGCAACGACGAGCGGAATCGTATTTTGTCAGTGGGCCAAATGCCGCAAACAGTTTTTCGGCGCTGCGTACGCCACTGCGGTTTTCGCCGACCACACAGATTTCCGTTCCCGGACCAAACTTAGCCAGTAGCATCGCCAATAAGTATTCGGCTTCCGCTTTCGCTTTTGGCCAGTACAGCAGGATCATGTCGACGGTCGCGTCGGCGGTGAATTCGGCACCGAAGACGGTTGTCACAGCACTGTGTTTACTCAGGTTGCGGTGGTAACCGAAGTTGGTGGTGAACACCGTGACAGAGGCGGCGGTTTGCGCGAGCTCAACAGGGAATGTGTCGGACAGTTCGCCGGCGACCAAGACATGGCGGTTTTCAAAAAATTCCAGTTGGCGGACGGCGACTTCGCTTGCTGCACAATAAGACATAACGGCCTCGAAAAGGGTGTGTGGTAAGTGAGTTGGGGCGCGATTGTTCCACAAATTGGGGGATAAGAAAAGTGGCAGTACCGAGGGGGCAGATTTGCGCGTAGGTACCAGTGTTGTGGTGGTGTTGATGCAGGTGTGGATGTTTGGGCGACAGACACCCGAGAAGAAGATGACGGTCGATAGGGCAATGCCTCATCGACCCTCATGGATCACTTAGCGTTGATCTTGGTGGCTGAGGAAGTCTTGGAATTCGACTTCATACAGCTTGAACAGCACCAAGGTGACGGCAAAGATGATCGGACCGTAGATCAGGCCAATCAAGCCGAACACATGTAAGCCACCGATGATTGAGAAGAAAATCAACAAAGTGCTCATGCCCGAACTGCCTTGCATCAGCAATGGACGCAGGAAGTTATCGATGGAGCCGACCACAATGGCGCCCCACGCGGCCAAGAACAGCGCCCATTCCCATTGGCCAGTCAGCAGCAAGTAGATACTCGCGGGTAGCCAGATCAATGCGGTGCCGACCACGGGGATCAGCGAGGCAAAGGCCATCATCGACCCCCAGAACAGGCCAGGGAAGCCCGTTAGCCACATGGCAAAACCACCGGCAAAGCCTTGGGCGAGCGCCGTCAACAGTGAGCCCAGTACCGCAGACTTCGCCACTTCTTCCACTTCATTCAATACCGCGTCTTCTTGGCTGCGGGACAGTGGCAGCACATGGCGAATTGCTGCCACAATGGTGTCGTGATCGCGCAGTAAGAAGAAGAGCACAAACAGCATCAACATGAAATTCATCAGGAAGCTGGTGGCATCCCCTAAAATTTTGGCACTGACGTTGAGCAATTGCGCGCCAAATTTCGAGGCCATGGTCGCCACTTTCTGGATCACCGCTTGGGTATTGAGCGGCTCAAACGGGGAGTATTTCTCGATCAAGGCAAACAGTTTGACCACATAAGGGTGAGATAACACCGTTTCCACCCCGCCTTGGGTGAGCCAGGTGTAGCTCTCTTTTGAGAAGGTGGTGCCTTGATGAATGATGGAGCTGAACACGACCAATAAAGGGATCATGATCATAAAGGTCAATAGGGTACATGACAGCACGGCTGACAAGTTTGGCGATCGTGGCATCCAGTTTGCCATGCGGCAATGCAGCGGGTAATAGAGCAGCGAGATGATAAACGCCATCACGATCGGGCCTATGTACGGCTGTATGAGTTGATAGCTGGCATAGGAAGCGAGTGCCAAGGCGGCAACCAACATCCAGTGGCGAGACTCAATTTTAAAGGGTTTTGGCACGGTAGCGTCCTTCCAAAAAAGCGCAGATAATGGCTGAAAATAGCCTGATCTTATTGTTGCTTGGCTAATGATTGCACTGCAATACGCCAGAGGCAATGATTAGCTGTTGAATGTGCGCGAGAAACTCGACGGAGAATGAAATGGGATGCTGTGATTGCGGTAACGACAAGAAAAAAAGTTGGCTAAAACGTGTACCGTTGGCGGTGTGGATATTGTTGGGGTTCGCGGGCTTGGCATTGTTTTTCTGGCAGCCGTAAACCGTTTCAGATGGTACAGCCCCACCGTACTTGCATAAAAAAGCCGCTCTTGAGAGCGGCTTTTGCGTATCACGTTTGCGTATGTCTTGTGAAAAAAGACGAATTACGCGTTGGCTTCTGCTGCAATCGTGGCAAATGCATATTCTGCCGCGTCCAATGTGGCTTCGATCTCTTTGTCGCTGTGCGCCAGAGAGGTGAAGCATGCTTCAAAGGCTGAAGGCGCTAGGTACACGCCTTTTTCTAGCATCAGGTTGAAGAAACGCTTGAAGCGTTCCACATTACACAGTGCCACTTCATCGTAGCAGGTTACGGCTGCTTGATCGGTAAAGAAGAAGCCGAACATCGCGCCCACTTGGTTGGTCACCAATGGCACGCTGTATTTGTCAGCCAATGCTTGGAAGCCTTCTGCCAAACGTTTCGTCGTGGTGTTTAGCTGCTCTTCGTGACCGTCTTTGGTCAATACGTTCAGACAGGCAAAACCCGCGGCCATGGCAACAGGGTTACCCGACAGGGTACCGGCTTGGTAAACCGGACCGGTTGGCGCAATGTATTGCATCACGTCACGACGACCACCGAATGCGCCGACAGGCATGCCGCCGCCGATCACTTTACCCAGTGTTGTGAGGTCAGGTTTGATGTTGTAGTAGCCTTGTGCGCCGCCATGCGACACACGGAAGCCCGTCATTACTTCATCCAAAATCAACAGGGCGCCGAATTCGTCACACAGTGCGCGCAGACCTTCAAGGAAGCCCGGTACTGGTGGGATGCAGTTCATGTTGCCCGCGACAGGTTCCACGATGATACACGCGATTTGTTCTGGGTGTGCTTCAAAGGCTTCACGGACCGAGTCAACGCTGTTGAACGTACACGTTAGGGTGTGTTTCGCGAAATCTTCAGGTACACCCGGCGAGCTTGGTTGGCCCAGTGTCAGGGCGCCAGAGCCCGCTTTTACTAGCAAGCAGTCAGCGTGGCCGTGGTAGCAGCCTTCAAACTTGATGATTTTGTCACGGCCAGTGTAGCCACGCGCCAGACGGATCGCACTCATGGTGGCTTCTGTACCCGAACTCACCATACGCACCATTTCCATTGATGGTACTAGGGTGGTCACCAACTCTGCCATGGTGATTTCCATTTCGGTTGGGGCACCAAAGCTCAGGCCTTGTTGGGCGGCTTTGATCACCGCATCGCGGATCGCAACGTGGTTGTGACCCAGGATCATCGGACCCCATGAGCCAACATAGTCAATATAGGCTTTGCCATCGGCATCAAAGATGTAAGCACCGTCGGCGCGTTCGATGAAAAGCGGGCTGCCGCCTACACCGGCGAAGGCACGAACCGGTGAATTAACACCACCTGGGATCGTTTGTTGTGCTTTGGCAAATAAATCAGCTGACTTGCTCATTATGATGTCCTGTATTGATAACTGTCCGATTTGAACTGTCGGCATTGTACCTAGGCTCACAGGGGCTTTCAATTAGGGTGATTGTCTGTGGGGAACCGCGTATACACACTGCGACAGGCATACAGGGATGAAATGCTAGTTTTCAACTCTGTCGATGTAAAATTCGCCGTCTGTCCGCTATCCTTGGCAGTAGCGTTGCTCACGCACCGCACCCTCACTTACGCCCCCACTCTGGGGTCTGTTCACATACAATGACGGCACGTTGCATGACGGATAACAATCAAGGTACACCTGCGCCCGAGCGGCATCAGCCCAGTGGCTTAGTTCGGCGTTTTCTTTCTCGCGATAAAACCCCGTTGTCAGTCTTGCTGCTGTCAGCCTTGGTCGGGCTGGGGGCGGGCTTGCTGTCGACCTTGTTTGAGATCGGGGTACATTGGGTGGCAGATCTGCGCACCGTGTGGCTGCGCAATGAATTCACCAGTGCGTTGCCGCTGTGGTTATCGGCTTTTTTGATCAGCGCCTTGTTGGCCGGTCTGGGGTACTACCTTGTGCACCGTTTTGCGCCGGAAGCGGGCGGGTCCGGGATCCCTGAAATTGAAGGGGCGATGGATGGCATGCGGCCGGTACGCTGGTGGCGTGTGTTGCCGGTGAAATTTGTCGGCGGGTTAGGGGCGCTGGGATCGGGCATGGTACTGGGCCGAGAAGGGCCATCAGTGCAGATGGGCGGCAACATCGGCTGCATGATTGCCGATATTTTTCGCCTGAAAGACAAAGAAGGTCGCCATGCCTTGCTAGCCTCCGGGGCCGCGGGCGGTTTAGCCGCGGCGTTTAATGCGCCGTTGGCGGGGATCATGTTTGTGGTCGAAGAAATGCGCCCGCAGTTTCGTTACAGCCTGATCTCGATTAAATGCGTGATGATCTCGGCCATTATGGCCAACATCGTGTATCGCAGCATTGCCGGACAGGAAGCGGTGATCACCATGCCGCAATATGATGCGCCGATGCTGGAGTCATTGTGGCTGTTTTTGGTGTTGGGGATGATCTTTGGGGTGTTTGGCGTGATGTTTAATCGCCTCGTCACTCTGACGCAAGACATGTTTGTCCGTATCCACCGTAATGAACGTCGCCGCTACCTGATGGTCGGGGCGGTGTTAGGCGGTATCTTCGGTCTGCTATTACTGTATTTACCGGAGTTAACTGGCGGCGGGATCACCTTGATCCCGACGGCGACCAATGGGGAATACGGCATCAGCCTGTTGCTCATTTTATTCTTGGCCCGTGTCGCGACCACCTTATTGTGTTTCGGATCGGGCGCGCCAGGCGGGATCTTTGCCCCGATGTTGGCAATGGGCACGCTGTTCGGCACCTTCTTTGGTACCTTGGTGCAGTGGTGGATGCCGGAGTTAGGCTTGGATCCGGGGATCTTCGCCATTGCGGGCATGGGCGCGTTATTTGCCGCCACGGTACGTGCACCGATCACTGGGGTGTTACTGGTGATTGAGATGACCAATAACTACCATTTGATTGTGCCGTTGGTGATCACAACGCTGGGCGCGACCATGTTGGCGCAAGTGTTGGGCGGGCAACCAATTTACTCACAATTGTTACATCGGACGATAGAACGCGAAAAAAAGGCCCAACAAGCGGCCTCTTCGGTGGTCAATACTTGAACGAGATAGTCAGGTATTAGATAATCACAGCCATAACCGAGAATGTGAGAGGTTTCTAATGAGCGATGTCAATGTGCCGCTAAGTTTTTCTGATGTGGCTGCGAATAAAGTGAAAACGCTGATCGCCGAGGAAGAAAACCCAGAGCTGAAGTTGCGTGTCTACATCACCGGTGGCGGCTGTAGTGGTTTCCAGTACGGCTTTACCTTTGATGAAAAAGTGAATGAAGGCGACATGACCATTGAAAACAGTGGCGTGACCTTGGTGGTGGACCCAATGAGTCTGCAGTACTTGATTGGCGGTATCGTCGATTACACCGAAGGCCTAGAAGGGTCGCGATTCTTCGTGAATAACCCTAACGCGACAACCACCTGTGGGTGTGGTGCGTCGTTCAGCGTATAAGCTTGGGCGTCGACCGATGTCCGGACGGACAGTGAATAAAAAAAAGCCGCAATCGTGATTGCGGCTTTTTTATGTCTGGCGTTTGCCTGTCAGGTGCTTTTCTGCCCGATGCTTTCTTGCCAATGGCAGAAAGGGCTGAAAGACTTAACTGCGGTTATTCAGTAGTGGGCTGTTGTCTGCCAAGAACTGAGTGAATTGCTGCAGTTGCGATAGACGATCTTTAGCCATTCGCTTGAAAGCGGCTTTCTCTTTGCCTGAAAGCGATTGGGCCTGTGGCAATTTCACGGTGCGCGGGTTCTGGTGCGTGCCGTTGACCAAGAATTCATAATGGAGGTGTGGACCCGTCACACGGCCGGTACCGCCTAAGGTACCGATGGTTTGGCCTTGCTTCACGCGTTGACCGGTTTTTACCATGCGCTTGGTCATGTGTAGGTACTTGGTTAAGTACGTCGCCGTGTGGCGGATAAACACATAGTTACCGTTGAATTTGTTGTAACCCGATTGAGCGACGATACCATCACCGGCGGACCAAATAGGCGTGCCCACAGGGGCCACGTAGTCGGTACCCCGGTGTGCGCGCACACGGCCGGTGACAGGGTGCAAACGGCGCGGGTTGAAGTTCGAGCTGACGTAACGGAAGTTGATCGGCGAGCGCAGGAACGCTTTACGCATCGCATTGCCGTTTTCGTCGTAATATTTGCCGTCGTCACTGCGTATGGCGGTAAACGTCTGGCCAAGGTTGGTGAAGGTGGCGGCCAGAATGTCTCCGCTACCAATCGATTCACCTTCCACTAACTCTTCTTCATACAGCACCGAGAACTGATCGCCGGCACGAATATCTAACGCAAAATCGATATCCCAACCAAAGATTTCGGCAATCTTCATGATTTGGTTGGCGGTCAGCCCCGCTTTGTCTGCCGCATTCCAAAAGCTGGAGGTGATCACGGCTTGGGCCACATTCAATTGAATGTCGACGTTCTTTTTTTCTTGTTTGGAATAGAAGGTGTCGGCGGTACGGGTGATGACTAATGTTTCGGTGGCGCTTTGTGGCTGGGTCAGCTGGACGAGTTGGTGGTTTTCATCAAAACCGAAACGCAACGTGTCACCCGGTTGCAAATTGGTCAAACTACGGGTGCCATCGTCGGCATTCACCAAGCGATACAGGGTATTGGGACTTAAGCCAACGCGGGTAAACACGATCGCGAGGCTTTCACCGGATTTAACCGTGTGCTCTTTCCAGGTGAGTGCGGGGAAAACCGGGGTTTCATCACCGGCCATCGGGCGTAATTGGTTGGCCTCTGCCGCCTCGGGACGTAAGTCGAGATCGAGCGGATAGAGTTTACCGATTTCAAATTTACGGTCAGGGTGACTGGAGCGCTCCGCGCCAGGCCAAAACAGCAGTAATACGACAAGGGTGCTTATGGCGCCAATGAGAACCTGGTGCATCCTTGGCAGTTGGCGGAGTATAGTCAGTGGCATGGGTGATTTTTTTGTGTAATCGGAAAAAATAAGACGACCCATAGTTTAACTGGTTTCAAAACACAGCGCTATTCAAGTAAGATTGTCGATTATTACTTTTTTGCCAATTCTGCGGGAGCGAACAAGAATGGCCAGCATTGAACAAGCATTAGCTGAAATTAAGCGCGGTGTGGATGAGCTGATTCCGGAAGAAGAGCTTATTGCCAAACTGAAAGAGAACCGTCCTCTACGTATTAAATTGGGTGCCGATCCAACAGCACCTGATATCCATCTTGGTCACACTGTGATCATGAACAAACTGCGTACGTTCCAAGAGCTGGGTCACGAAGTAACGTTCCTGATCGGTGACTTCACCGCGATGGTGGGTGATCCAACCGGTAAAAACACCACGCGTCCACCGTTGACCCGTGAACAAGTGCTTGAAAATGCCAAGACGTACACCGAGCAGGTGTTCAAAATCTTGGATCCCGCGAAAACCACGATTGCATTCAACTCAACGTGGTTGTCTGAGCTGGGCGCTGAAGGCATGATCCGTCTTGCGGCGAACCAAACGGTTGCCCGTATGCTTGAGCGTGACGACTTTAAAAAGCGTTACAGCGAAGGCCGTCCAATCGCGATTCACGAATTCATGTACCCACTGCTTCAGGGTTATGACTCTGTTGCGATGGAGACTGACGTCGAGCTAGGCGGTACCGATCAGAAATTCAACTTGCTGATGGGCCGTGAAATGCAAAAAGCCCACGGTCAGAAGCCACAGGTTGTATTGACCATGCCACTGCTAGTGGGCTTGGACGGTGTGAAGAAGATGTCGAAGTCGGCGTTTAACTACATCGGTATTTCTGACGCGCCAAACGATATGTTCGGTAAAATCATGTCGATCTCTGATGATCTGATGTGGAGCTACTACGAGCTGTTGTCTTTCCGTCCATTGGAAGAAATCGATCAGTTCAAGACTGACATGGCGAACGGCACAAACCCGCGCGACATTAAGATCCTACTGGCGAAAGAAATCATCGCGCGTTTCCACACAGAAGCGGACGCGGATGCGGCTGAGCAAGAGTTCATTAACCGTTTCCAGAAAGGCGCAATGCCTGAAGAAATGCCTGAATTCACCTTTGAAGCGGGTATTGCGATCACTAACTTGTTGAAAGAAGCAGGTCTAGTGAACTCAACGTCTGACGCGATGCGTATGATCCGTCAGGGCGCCGTGAAGCAAGACGGCGAGAAAGTGGAAGACACCAAGTTGGTGCCTGCTGCGGGTACGATCGTCTACCAAGTAGGTAAGCGTAAGTTTGCTCGCGTGACCATCAGCTAATTGCTGATTGTCAGAAAGAAAAAAGGCGCATGATGCGCCTTTTTTTGTGCCTGCGGTTTACGGTTTATGCGTTGCCGCCAAGCGAAGCGTTGATTTAGTTACGCAGCGCAAAGGTTGGCAGTGACAGGTGCCAGCGGATCGCCGCCAAGCGAATCGTCAGGGTGGTGATGATACCGGCTAAGGTCGCGACGGAAGCGGCCACCCCAACGGTTAACGCCGTGGTATGCACAATACCACCAAGAATACAGGCGGTGGCATACACTTCGGTACGTAGCACCATCGGGATCTCGCGGGCCAGTACATCGCGGATCACTCCGCCACCACAACCCGTGAGTACACCCATGATCACCGCGACCATGGGGGTCGCGCCAAAGCGTAAGGCTTTTTCCACCCCGATAGCGACAAACACGGCCAAACCGATGGCATCCGCGACGGGCAAAATGTACCACGGCATTTGGCGAGGGCGACGAATGGCAATCATGCTGATCAAACACGTTACGAAGATCACCCACAGGTAAGTGGTATCAGTGATCCAAAAAACGGGCGTGGCGCCCAGCGCCATATCACGAATGGTACCGCCCCCGATGGCCGTCACGCTGGCCAGTACCACGACACCGAAGGGATCCATACGGAGTCGGCCTGCCAATAATACGCCGGATGCGGCAAACACTGCCGTGCCGAACATATCGAGAAGATAGATGAGAGTCATGATACCTGCTTGAGCGAAAGAGTTGAGAAATCGCCGCCGATTGTACGAGTAAATAGCGGCCTTACAACTTGGTGCAACGGATTTGTGCTACGACTCACAGTGTATGTTGTGGGGCTGTTAATGGCCGGTCTGACGCACCTGATCCAGATAGCCGCACACCTGTTCGACAGCGTTGATCGTGCGGGGCGTTGGGCGATTGAGCCAGTCCGCGGTCAGGGTATACAGATGGCCATTGGCCACGGCGGGGATCTGTTGTTGCCACGACTGCCACACGCCCACATCGGTGCCACTGTGTGGGGTGCCAAAAATGACATCAGGCTGGCGCACGATCACTTGTTCAACTGACACTTGCGGATACGCTGCAGGGCTGTCGGCAAAGATGTTTTCGCCGCCACACAGGGTAAAGACTTGGCTGGGCCAACTGGTACCGGCCACGGTAATGATCGGGCTGTCACTCAATTGGTAGAAGTATTTCACCGGACGTTCGCCCTGCCGTGTTTGTTTGAGTGCGGCCAGTCGGGTACGAAAATCGGTCGCAACCTGATGGGCGTGATCCGGCGAAGCGGCATACTGGCCGAGTTGTTCGACCGTGCGCGGAATGTCGTCCAGCGTTTTGGGATTAGAGTAGAACAGGGTAAAGCCCAGTTGCTCGAGGCGATCCATTTCACGCACCGGATTGCCACCTTTCCACGCCAAGATCAGATCCGGTTTCAGAGCAACGATACGTTCGAGTTTGATCCCGCGGTAGTTGGCGACACGCTCAAGCTGTTTGGCTTGTTCAGGGTAGTCACTGTAATCGCTGGCGGCGATCAGTTTATCGCCCAAGCCTGCGGCGTAGGCCAGCTCGGTGGTGTGCGGTGACAAGCTGATGATCCGCTGCGGCAAGTCTGTTGTTGGCGGTGCGGCGGCAAACGCCTGAGCCATAAGGGAGAAAACACTGACGAGGAAGATCACAACGCGCACTACACAGTTCCTTGAAATAAAACGAGTAAAAGGCTTTGCACGCCGACCCAAACCCACAGGCGGTGTTGTACCAGCCGATCGATTTGTGCCAAGTGCAACGCGGCAGGGGCAATTTTGCCGCCTATCCGAGGCCGGTCCATTTTTATGTTGTCATAGATCGCCGGTCCACCCAGCGACAGGGAATATTTGTGGCCAGTGGCCGTTAACAACCAGCCGGGGCCGGGCAGTTGCCATTGCTCCCCACATTGCGCCAGCCCTTTCAGGGCGGCTTTGCCGTTGCGACCGAGGCTGATTAATACTGCAAACAGGCGCAATGGCACGATGTCCATGATGGCGAGCAGGATCACCAGCGGGCGACCAAAGTGCTGATAACGTTGACGGCTGGGGGACCAAGTGCGGGCCAAACTGATCAATAAGCGATAGATCAGGGCGCCAATGCCACCGGTTAAGCCGTACCAAAACAGCACGCCAGCCACTAAGCGGCCGTAGGCCAGTAATTGGGTTTCTGCACCGGCCTTTCCCAGCCCCAGCAGGGACAGGTTATCGGTGTGGCGATTGAGTCGCTCAGCCAGTAATTGGCGGCAACGCGGCTTCTCTTCGTGCTGATAGGCGGTAATGAACTGCTTGCTGAACTGGGCCGTGGTGCGCCAGTCGAGGGCAAGCCAGAGTAAAATCAGGTGAAAGGGGAGATCAAACCACGCGAGTTGATATAAACAGAGTAAAATGATCAAGACAGTGAAGATCATCAGGCTGCCGGCAAGTAGACCGGATTGCATTTGTTGGCGTGGGGTGTCCTGCGGGTTATTGACCTTGTCGGCCAGCAGGAGGGACAACTGCCGCCAGATCCCTAAGGGATGCAGGGCGGCAGGGATCGGTAACAGCCATTGCAAAGCAAGCGCACCTGCCATCGCAAGTAACGCGGTGTTGCCGGTGAGCAGAGCAATGGCGTCGTTCATTATGCGTTTAGCAGCTCAACCATTTTCGCTACCATCACTGACGAGCTCTTCGCCGCCAATGGTAGGAATTCGTCAAAGCTCATTGGTGATTCTTTATCAGCCACGTCAGAAATCGCACGTACCACCACAAACGGGACGTTGAACTGGTGACACGCTTGTGCAATCGCTGCTGCTTCCATTTCTACCGCGATCACGGTTGGGAAATGTTCACGGATGAAGTGTTGCTTCTCTGCCGAGCAAACGAACGCATCGCCGGTGCAGATCAGGCCGCGAACCGCGTGCATCTCACCCATGGTCGCCAGGGCTTTTTCTGCCACGTCCATCAGGTTCGCATCAGAAATGAAGGCGGCTGGCTGTTGTGCCATCTGACCCATTTCGTAGCCAAATGCGGTTACATCTGCATCGTGGTAGCGAACTTCAGTCGAAATCACCACATCACCGACGTTCAGGCTGCTGTCAAAACCGCCCGCAGAGCCCGTGTTAAGTACAACGTCTGGCTGGAAGATTTCTAGCAATACAGCGGTGCCCACAGCGGCCGCGACTTTACCAATGCCTGATTGTAGCAATACCACGTCAGCACCGTTTAGGGTACCGGTGTAGAACGTACAACCTGCTTTTGCGTGCATTTCACAGTTAGCCAGTTGATCTTTTAGGATGGCAACTTCTTGTTCCATCGCGCCGATAATGCCGATTTTCATCAGTAGGATCTCTTTATTGGGTGAATGAAGGCGCCCGAGAAGGGGCGCCTTATTGATAGGGCGATTGTAGCATGAGGGAGACGAACATTACCAAGTCCGCGGTAGGCGATCAGGCGTCGAGATAATCCAAGATCCCCTCGGCGGCACGGCGGCCTTCATCTATGGCGGTGACCACCAGATCCGAGCCCCGCACCGCATCCCCGCCCGCAAAGATTTTCGGGTGGGTGGTTTGAAAAGCAAACTGACTGTCGGCCGGGGCTTTGATGCGTCCCCACGCGTCCAGCTCGACTTCAAAAGCTTGCAACCACGGCATCGCATGGGGTTGGAAGCCAAAGGCCATGATCACCGCATCTGCTGCGATAACATGCTCGCTCCCGGCCACGGGTTCAGGGCGACGGCGTCCTGCGTTATCCGGTTCGCCGAGGGCAGTTTTGACGACGGTTACTCCATTAATGTGGCCGCGCTCATCCACGGCTAAGCCGATAGGCTGCAGGTTAAACTGAAAATGTACGCCTTCCTCGCGGGCGTTTTTCACTTCGCGCTTAGAGCCGGGCATGTTGGCTTCATCGCGGCGGTACGCACAGGTCACGTGCTGCGCGCCTTGACGCACGGCGGTGCGGACACAGTCCATGGCCGTGTCCCCGCCACCGAGTACCACCACCCGTTTGCCCTGCATATCAATGAACGGCTGATCGCTGTCGAGCCCCATGACCTGATAGGTATTGGCGATCAAATACGGCAGCGCATCGTAAACGCCGGACGCGTCTTCATTGGCCAATCCGGCGCGCATGTTCTGATACGTCCCAACGCCAAGGAATACCGCATCGTAGTCAGCCAGCAAGGTGTCCATGGGGATGTCTTTGCCGATCTCGGTGTTGAGTTGGAACTCGACCCCCATTTCGGTAAACAGGTGACGGCGGTGGATCATCACTTCTTTTTCCAATTTGAATGAGGGAATGCCAAAGGTCAGCAGGCCGCCGATTTCCGGATAACGATCAAACACCACAGGTTTAACCCCGTTGCGTACCAGAATATCCGCACAAGACAGGCCCGCAGGTCCCGCCCCAATGATCGCCACTTTTTTATCGGTCCACTCCACGTGTGACATGTCGGGCTTCCAGCCCATTTTGAGTGCCTGATCGGTGATGTATTTTTCCACGTTGCCGATGGTGACGGCCCCGAAGTCGTCATTCAGGGTACACGCGCCTTCACACAAGCGATCTTGTGGGCATACACGGCCACACACTTCCGGCAGGGTATTGGTTTGGTGCGACAACTCAACCGCTTCTAAAATCCGCCCTTCATTGGCCAGCTTCAGCCATTGCGGAATGTAATTGTGTACCGGGCATTTCCACTCACAATAGGGATTACCACAGTCTAAACAGCGATCCGCTTGAGCGCGGGCTTGCTGTTTGGTGAACGGTTCGTAGATCTCCACGAACTCAATTTTACGGATGTTCAGTGGCTTTTTTGGTGGGTCAATCCGTGCCACATCAATAAATTGGTATATGTTTTGGCTCATCGGTGTCCCTTCCTATTGTGCTTGTACGCGCAGCTCGGCGGCTGAGCGACTTTGGTGGCCGAGCAGGGTATTCACATCGGCCGATTTCGGTTTGGCTAAATAGAATTGCGGGATCCAACGGTCAAAGTCCGCCAGAATCGCCTGTGCCCGATCGGAGCCTGTCAGCGCAAGATGCTGATCAATCAGCCCACGCAGGTGCTCTTGATGGATCTGCAGATCGGCCAAGGGCACCGCCTCCACTAACTCCGGATTCACACGGCCGATAAAGTCGCCGTCTTCATCCAGAATATAAGCAAAGCCGCCTGTCATCCCGGCGCCAAAGTTCACGCCCGTTTTCCCCAAAATCGCGACAATGCCGCCGGTCATGTATTCACAAGCGTTGTCCCCCGCACCTTCAATCACGGCAATGGTGCCTGAGTTGCGCACCGCAAAACGTTCACCGGCTTTGCCGGCCGCGAACAATTTGCCGCCCGTGGCACCATACAGACAGGTGTTGCCCATGATGGTGGCCTCGCTGGAGGCAAAGGCGGAACCTTGTGGTGGGCGGATCACGATTTTCCCGCCGGTCATGCCTTTGCCGACATAGTCATTGGCATCGCCTGTCAGGGTGAGGTGTAAGCCACCGGCGTTCCAGACGCCAAACGACTGGCCGGCGGTGCCGGTCAGGTGGATCTCAATCGGTGAGGCGGCCATGCCTTGGTTGCCGTAACGCTTGGCGATTTCACCGGACAAACGAGCCCCCACCGAACGGTCGGTATTACGGATCGCATGATAGAAGCAAGCGCCGCTGCGCGCTTCTATGGCGGGCAGGGCTTCTTCCAGCAGTTGGGTGTTCAGCATGGCCGGATCGAACGGCGTGTTCGCTTCACTGCAATACACGGTGTGGCCACCGGGAGGGGTGACGGTGGCCAATACCGGTGACAGATCCAATTTGCTTTGCTTGGCGGTGTAGCCGTCAATCACGTCCAGTAAATCGGTACGGCCGATCAAATCAGTGAGTTTTTCCACGCCCAGTTGTGCCAACCGTTCACGCACTTCTTGCCCGAGGCCGATGAAGTAATGCATCACTTGTTCCGGCAAGCCTTTAAAGAACTCGCGGCGCAAGGTCTCATCTTGGGTGGCGACCCCGGTGGCACAGTTGTTTAAATGGCAAATACGCAGGTATTTACAGCCTAGTGCAACCATAGGGGCGGTACCAAAGCCGAAACTTTCCGCGCCAAGGATTGCCGCTTTGATCACGTCTAAACCGGTCTTGAGTCCGCCATCCACTTGCAGGCGGATTTTATGGCGTAACCCATTGGCAACCAGTGCTTGCTGGGTTTCGGCGAGGCCTAATTCCCATGGGCTACCGGCGTATTTCACCGAGGTCAATGGGCTGGCACCGGTACCGCCGTCATAACCGGAGATGGTGATCAGATCGGCATAGGCTTTGGCCACGCCGGTGGCGATGGTACCGACACCGGGCTCGGACACGAGTTTGACCGACACCATGGCGTCCGGATTGATTTGTTTCAGGTCGAAGATCAGCTGCGCCAAGTCTTCAATCGAATAAATGTCATGGTGTGGTGGCGGTGAGATCAGGGTGACGCCCGGCACGGCATAGCGCAGTTTGGCGATCTCCGTGGTGACTTTGTGGCCGGGCAGCTGACCGCCTTCACCGGGCTTAGCGCCTTGCGCCACTTTGATTTGCAGAACATCGGCATTGACCAAGTAATGGGGGGTCACGCCAAAACGGCCAGAGGCCACCTGCTTGATGCGCGAATTACGCTCGCTGTTGAAGCGGCGGGGATCTTCCCCGCCTTCGCCGGAGTTAGAAAAGCCGCCGAGACGGTTCATGGCGATGGCGAGGGCTTCATGGGCTTCAGGGCTTAATGCCCCAATCGACATGGCGGCGGAGTCAAAGCGTTTATACAGCTCGGTGGCGGCTTCCACTTGTTCAATGGCAATCGGAGAAGTATCGTCTTTCAGCCTCATCAAATCACGGATGGCAGCGACCGGACGGGTGTTGACCTGCTCGGCAAAGCGCAGGTAATCCTGATAATCACCGGATTTCACCGCGCGTTGCAAGGTTGTGACCACGTCGGGGTTATAAGCATGGAACTCACCACCGTGGACGTACTTGAGCAGACCGCCGTGATCGATTGGTTTGCGTTTGAGCCACGCTTTGCGTGACAGGTTAAACACGTCTTGCTGGAAATCGGTAAAGTCGGCCCCTTGGATGCGGCTGGCGACCCCTTTAAAGCAGAGGTTGACGATCTCATCGCTTAAGCCGACGGCTTCAAACAACATGGCGCAGCGGTAGGAGGCGATGGTGGAGATCCCCATTTTCGACATGATCTTATACAGACCCTTGTTGATGCCGTTGCGGAAATTCACCATCACGTCTCGATAGGGCTTGCTGATGGCACCGCTGTCGACCAGCTTGCCGAGCGACTCATAAGCGAGATACGGATACACCGCGGTGGCGCCGAAGCCGAGTAATACGGCAAACTGATGCGGATCCCGCGCGGTGGCGGTTTCGATCACGATGTTGGCATCACACCGCAGGTTGGTGTTGACCAGTCGTTGCTGCAAGGCGCCGACGGCCATTGCTGCCGGTATCGGGAGTTTGTCGGGGTCTATGCCGCGATCGGACAGCACCAGTAATACGGTGCCATTACGTACCAAGCGTTCAGCTTGATCACACAGGTCGATAATGGCTTGTTCGAGATGCTTCTCGGCGGGGGAGTAATTGATGTCGAGAATGCTGTTACGGTAATACTGATCGTCCAGTTCGAGCAGCTGCACCAAATCCGAGTACAGCAGTACTGGCGAGGCAAATGCCACACGGTAGGCATGACCGTCCGTTTCACAGAACACATTCATTTCCCGCCCGATGCAGGTCGCTAACGACATGACGTGCTTTTCCCGTAAGGGGTCAATGGGCGGGTTGGTGACTTGTGCGAACATTTGGCGGAAGTAGTCGGTCACGGCGCGTTCTTTGGATGACAGTACCGCCATCGGTGCATCGTCACCCATGGATCCCGTAGCTTCCTGACCATTTTCCCCGATCACTTGCAGTACCTGTTCGATCTCTTCGCGGTTCATTGCGAACAGTTTCTGGTACGTGCTGAGCTCGGTATCGGAGAGCAAGCGGCTGCCGACATGTTCTTCGCCTTGCGCCTCAAACGGCACCAGACGTTTCACGTGGCTGTCGAGCCATTCGTGATACGGGTGACGACCCATTAATTCATTATCAATGTCGGCGGAATGCCAAATTTTGCCAAACTTGGTGTCGATCACCAGCAGTTCACCGGGGCCGACACGGCCTTTCTCGGCCACTTCATCCGGGCCGTAGTCCCAAATGCCGATCTCAGAGGCGAGGGTGATCAGCTTGTCTTTGGTGATCACATAACGGGCTGGGCGTAGGCCGTTACGGTCGAGGTTACAGGCGGCGTAGCGACCGTCGGACATCACGATCCCCGCCGGGCCATCCCACGGTTCCATGTGCATGGAGTTGAAATCATAAAACGCGCGCAGGCTCGGATCCATGTCTGGGTGATTTTGCCACGCGGGCGGCACCAACATGCGCATGGCGCGGAACAAATCCATGCCACCGGCCAAAAACAGCTCCAGCATGTTATCGAGACTGGAGGAATCAGAGCCGGTTTCATTGACGAACGGGGCCGCGGTTTGCAGATCGGGCAGCAGCGGCGAGGCAAACTTGTACGCGCGGGCTCGTGCCCATTGGCGATTACCGGCAATGGTGTTGATCTCCCCGTTGTGGGCGAGATAGCGAAACGGTTGGGCGAGAGGCCAGCGGGGTTGGGTGTTGGTGGAAAAGCGCTGGTGGAACAAACAAATGGACGATTCGAGGCGAATGTCGCCTAAATCGCAATAAAAGCGCGGTAAGTCGGCGGGCATACACAGCCCTTTGTAAACCATCACTTGAGTCGAGAGGCTGCAAATATAGAAGTCCGGATCGCACGTGATGCGTTTTTCGATGCGGCGTCGGGCGATATACAGTCGACGGTCGATATCGCGGGGTTTCCAGCCGGCTGGCGCATTAATAAAGGCTTGCTCGATATTGGGCAGGGTGTCAGCCGCGATGGGACCAAGGACACTCGGTGTGATGGGCACTTCTCGCCAACCTACCAGCGACAGGGTCTCTTTCGCCAATTCTTCTTGAATGACGGTGCGGGCCTGTTCAGCGAGCACGGGATCTTGACTCAGAAAGATCATCCCGACCGCAAATTCCCGTGACAGCTTCCAGCCTTTTTCTTCGGCGACGATGCGGTAGAAGCGATCCGGTTTTTTCATTAATAAGCCACAGCCATCACCGGTTTTGCCGTCGGCGGCGATCCCCCCGCGGTGGGTCATGCGGTCAAGGGCGGAAATGGCGGTGCGAACAAGCTTGTGGCTGGTTTCGCCTTCAATGTGGGCAATTAAGCCGAAACCACAATTATCTTTTTCCCGAGTGGGATCATACAGTGTCATGAAACTCTCCCTGGCGTCTGCTTCACTCAAGCAGTGTGGCTGTTTTTGCAGCCATCCTCGCAGTGCGCACGATGGTAATGTGCCTTCGCTGAACCGGGGTGGCCTGCCAGTGGCGCAGGCGGGAAAGGGGTCAGCGGTGTATGGGCATACCTCGGCATTTTGCGATTTTCACGTTAAACACTATTTACAAAAAGGTCAAATAATCATCAAGCCATTGATGCGGGGTTGATGTGATATTGATGGTTGTGTCGTAAAAGGTGTTACTCATCGCGTTATCGGCAGGGAACGAGAGACGTCATTATCCCCCTGCGGATAACAGGCAGTACCGTTAAGTATGGGGGCGAAATGCGGAGGCATGGGATGTTGAGGCGAAAAAAAACCGACTCAGTGAGTCGGTTTTGAGAATGTCATGCTCGCCGGTATGTACGAGCTGTGCTAATGATTGCGGTTAGGCGTTAGACAGCATCAATGAATCGGCTTTGGCTTCAAGGTGGGTGCTCCCCATCAAGAAGGCATCGATATCACGGGCACATTCACGGCCTTCGTTGATACAACGTACGACCAATGACTGGCCCGTTCGCATATCACCGGCGGCAAACACGCCTTTCTGGTTAGTGGCAAACCCGTTGGTCGCCACATTACCGCGGTCATCCAGCGCGATATCCAGTTGCGCCAGCACGCCAGTTGGCTCTGGGTGCAAGAAGCCCATGGCTAAGAAGGCCAAATCACACGGAATGATACGCTCAGAGCCGGCCACTTCGGTAAAGCCTGGACGTTCGCCCGGTGCGGCCTCATTCCACTGAATATCGGCAATACGCAACGCTTTCACGTTACCGTCTTCATCGCCAATGAATTCCTTGGTCAGAATATTCCAGTGACGATCACAGCCTTCCTCGTGTGAGGTGGAGGTTTTCATGATCATCGGGTATGACGGCCAAGGCTGATTGGCCGGGCGTTTTTCCGGTGGGATCGGCATGATTTCGACCTGTGTGATGCTGGTTGCACCATGACGGTTCGAGGTGCCGACACAGTCAGAGCCTGTATCACCGCCCCCGATCACGACCACGTGCTTACCATTGGCATGGATTTCGTCTGTTTTCAGATCCATGTCGTTGGCGCGGCGGTTGTTCTGTGCGAGGAATTCCATCGCAAAATGCACGCCTTTCAGTTCACGCCCCGGGATCGGCAGGTTACGCGGAACGGTTGAGCCGCCCGTCAGTAGCACCACATCAAAGTCCTGACGAAGTTGACGGGCATTGATGTTCACACCTACGTGGGCATTCACTTCAAACTGTACGCCCGCGGCCGCCATGAGGTCGATCTTACGATCAATGATGTCCATGCCGAGTTTGAAATCCGGGATACCAAAACGCAGCAGACCCCCGACTTTCTCGTCACGCTCAAACACGGTCACGGTGTGACCCGCGCTGTTGAGCTGCTCGGCCGCCGCCAGGCCGGCAGGGCCGGAGCCAATGATGGCCACGGTTTTACCGGTACGTGAACGCGGTGTTTTCGGCTTGGCGTAGCCTTCACGGTACGCCGTTTCCACGATGGTTTTTTCGATGTTACAGATGGTGATCGGGTCTTGGTTGATCCCCAATACACAGCCACTTTCACACGGTGCAGGACATACGCGACCGGTAAATTCAGGGAAGTTGTTGGTGGAACTCAAAATGTTCCACGCTTCTTCCCAGCTGTCACGGAAGACCGCATCATTGAATTCTGGAATGATGTTGCCGATCGGACAGGCGTTGTGACAGAACGGGACACCGCAATCCATGCAGCGTGACGCCTGTGTGTTGATCTTGTCACCGAACTCGGTGTTCAGGACAAACTCTTTGTTATCCTGAATACGTACGCTGGGATCCAGCTTTTTTGGCAGTTCACGGCCAAATTCTAAAAATCCTGTAGGCTTACCCATTGACGGCCTCCAACTCTTCCTTGTTTTCTGCTTCCGCTTTACGCTTCAGTAGTACGGCTTTGTAATCCCTTGGCATCACTTTCACGAGGCTCTGAAGGTTTGCTTCAAAGTTGTCGAGGAAAGTCTGCGCTACCGTACTGCCGGTAAGGGCAACGTGCTTGGTGAGCATCGCGTGTACGAGCTCGCGATCTTCTTGTTCGATTGGGTCCAAGTCCACCAGCTCTGGGTTGAGTTTGGTTTCAAAATCTTGGAACTGATCCCAGACATACGCGACACCGCCACTCATGCCCGCGGCAAAGTTACGGCCGGTTTGACCGAGAATGATCGCGACACCACCGGTCATGTATTCACACCCGTGATCACCGATCCCTTCGACGACCACTTTGGCACCGGAGTTACGTACACAGAAGCGCTCACCCGCGAGGCCGCGAATGTAAGACTCACCGGAGGTCGCGCCGTAGAAACAGACGTTACCGACCACGATGTTGTCTTCCGGTACGATGTCAGACTGGGCATCTGGGTAGAGTACCAAGGTACCGCCCGACAGGCCTTTACCCCAATAGTCGTTCGCATCGCCTTCCACTTCAAAGTGCACACCTTTGCTCAGGAAAGCCCCGAAGCTTTGTCCTGCTGAGCCTTTGAATTTCACGTTCATAGGTTGTGGCAGGCCATTGTCTTTGTAGATCTTCGAGATCTCGTTAGACAGCATGGTACCGGCACTGCGATCGGTGTTGATGATGTTAAATTCAGCATTCACCGCTTTGCCTTCATACAAGGCAGGGGCCGCGGCTTTGATCAACTGACGGTCAAGCACGTTTTCCAAGTTATGCTCTTGCTGGCGCTGGTTGTACACGCCGTCTTCTTCACGCGCTGGCTCAACAAAGAGCACAGGGCTGAGATCCAGGTTCTTGTACTTCCAGTGACCGATATCATCACGGATCTTTAGTTTCTTCGATTGGCCGACCATCTCATCAATGGTGCTAAAGCCCAATTCCGCCATGATTTCACGCAGACCTGCAGCCATGTATTGGAAGAAGGTGACGACGTCATCGACGCGGCCGTCAAAGCGCTCACGCAGGGTCTTATTCTGGGTTGCGATACCGACAGGACAGGTATTCTTGTGACACTTACGCATCATGATACAGCCTTCCACGACCAAGGCGGCGGTGGCGACCCCCCATTCCTCAGCACCCAATAGGGTCGCGACAGCAAGGTCACGCGGGGTTTTCATCTGGCCGTCAGACTGCACGACGATACGGTTACGCAGGCCGTTTTTCAGTAGTGTCTGGTGAGTTTCAGCCAAGCCCAACTCCCACGGTAGACCCGTGTGACGGATAGAGGACATTGGCGACGCACCGGTACCGCCATCGAAACCAGCGATCAAAACGACGTCCGCTTTGGCTTTGGCCACACCGGAGGCGATGGTGCCGACACCGGCTTCGGATACCAGCTTCACGTTAACGCGGCCAGCACGGTTCGCATTTTTCAGATCGTAGATCAGCTGCGCCAAATCTTCGATCGAGTAAATGTCGTGGTGCGGCGGCGGCGAGATCAGGCCGACCCCCGGGGTGGAGTGACGGGTTGCCCCGATCCAGTCATCGACTTTATCACCCGGTAGCTGACCGCCTTCACCCGGCTTCGCGCCTTGCGCCATTTTGATTTGGATCTCATCGGCGTTGGTGAGGTAGTAAGAGGTCACACCGAAGCGGCCTGAGGCTACCTGTTTGATGGCAGAACGTTCCCAGTCACCGTTGTCTTTTTTCTCAAAGCGGATTGGGTCTTCACCGCCTTCACCGGAGTTCGATTTCGCGCCAATGCGGTTCATGGCCACGGCAAGCGTGGAGTGCGCTTCGTACGAGATCGAACCAAAGCTCATGGCACCGGTCGCGAAACGCTTGAGAATACTTTCAATCGGTTCCACTTCGTCCAGTGGGATTGAGCCCGCTGGGTTTTTAATGAACTCAAGCTGGCTACGCAGGGTGGCCGCATCGTCACCTTGCGAATCCACCGCATGGCAGTATTGCTTGAACTGATCGTAGTCTTTTTCGCGGGTCGATTGTTGCAGCAACGAGATCGTTTCAGGGTTGAACAGGTGCTTTTCACCACGCTGTTTCCACTGATATACGCCGCCGACATCGAGCATCTGAACCGGGATCTCACGGGTCGGGTAACCGGTGCGGTGACGGATCAACACTTCTTTGGCGATGTCATCGATGGTCAGGCCCTGAATACGCGAGACGGTACCGGTGAAGTACTTGTCGACCACGGCTTTGCTGATCCCCAAGGCTTCAAAAATTTGCGCGCCATGGTAAGACTGCAGGGTGGAAATCCCCATCTTCGAGAAGATTTTCAGCAGGCCGCCGTTCACGCCTTTACGGTAGTTGTTGAACAGCGCATCAGTCGACAATTCTGGGTCAAGTTTGCGTTTCTTCTGCAAGTCGACCAGCGTTTCGGTCACCAAATACGGGTTAACCGCGTTGGCACCGTAGCCCACCAAAGTGGCAAAGTGGTGCGTTTCGCGGGCATCACCGGTTTCGACCACAATGTCACACTTGGCGCGTAGGCCTTTGCGGATCAGGTGGTGGTGTACGGCGCCGACGGCCAGCATCGCAGGGATGGCGGCATGGTTAGAGTTCACCGCGCGGTCCGTCAGGATGATGATTGAGTAGCCGTCGTTCACTGCATCTTCGGAATACTGACAGATACGCTTGAGCGCACGCTCGAGCTTGCCGGCTTCACCGCTGGCACGGAATACGATATCCAGCGTCTTGGCTTGCAGGTGCTCGTTGTCGATGGCGCGGAGCTTTTCTAGCTCGGCATTCGACAGAACAGGCGATTCCAGTTCGACCTTCTGGCAGTGCTCTGGGGTTTCAGTCAGCAGGTTCTGATCTTTACCTAAGTAGGTGTTGAGTGACATCACCATACGCTCACGGATCGGATCGATCGGTGGGTTGGTGACCTGCGCAAACAGCTGCTTGAAGTAGTTAGACAGGTGCTGTGACTGGTGAGACAGCACGGCCAATGGCCAGTCGGCCCCCATGGCACTTAACGGTTCATAACCGGTTTTGGCCAGCGGGACGATAATTTCGTTCACTTCTTCCGAGCTGACACCGAAGGCTTGTTGATGATGCAACAAACGTTCTGGCGTTGGCTGGTGGTGCATGTTGTCGGCATCTGGCAGCGACTTGAGTGTCAGCAGGTTGTCTTTTACCCATTGCTCATACGGCTGCGCGGTCGCAATGCTGTCTTTGACTTCTTCGTCAGAGATGATGCGACCTTGTTCCAGATCGGCAACAAAAATACGGCCTGGCTGCAAACGGCCACGGAACTGGACGTTTTCAGGGGCAATTTCGACCACGCCAGATTCCGATGCCATGATCAAGAAATCATCTTTGGTCACGGTATAACGGGAAGGACGCAGGCCGTTACGGTCAAGGGTAGCACCGACTTGTACGCCATCGGTGAAACAGACGGAGGCGGGGCCATCCCACGGTTCCATGACGTTGGCATGGTACTGGTAGAAGGCACGGCGCTTGGGATCCATGCTGGTGTTTTCTTGCCACGCTTCTGGGATCAGCATCATCAGTGCATGCGGCAGGCTACGGCCTGATAGCACTAACAGTTCGAGCGCCATGTCGAAGTTGGACGAATCGGAACTGCCTTCCTGACAGATAGGCAACAGCATGTCGATTTCTTGCTGGCTGAACAGGTCGGATTCTAAAATCGCTTCACGCGCTTTCATCCAGTTCAGGTTGCCACGAACGGTATTGATTTCACCGTTGTGCGCGATGTAACGGAAAGGCTGGGCCAAGCGCCAACGCGGGAAGGTGTTGGTCGAAAAACGGGAATGGACGAGTGCCAGCGCCGTGACCATGCTCGGGTTTTGCAAATCGAGGAAGTATTGCGGTACCTGCTCGGTGGTGAGCTGGCCTTTGTAGACCAATGTTTTGTATGACAGTGAGTTGATGTAGAAGTCATCACCGATGTTCGACACGCTCTCAAGGCACACACGCACGGTGTAGTTACGCAAGACGTACAGTTTGCGCTCTAAGACCGCAGGATCAAGGTTAGGACCGCCGCTGATGAAGACGTGTTCGAACTGCGGTTCGGTGCTGAGCGGATCGTCCCCAATCATGGAGTTGTCGACCGGGAGTACACGGTAGCCAATTACGTCGAGATCGAGGCGTTTGGCATTGCGCTCAAGGATATCGCGGCACTGCTGACGTTTGTATTCGTCTTTAGGGAACAGTACGACACCGACACCGTATTGGCTGAAGGCCGGCAAGCGAATACCCAGTTTAACGGTTTCCTCGAGCAGGAATTCATGCGGTTTCTGTAGGAGAATACCGGCACCATCACCACTGCATGGATCACAGCCTTGACCGCCACGGTGCTCCATTCTCGCAAGCATATCAAGGGCTTGGGTGACTATGTCATGGGATTTACGGTTCTTTAAATGGGCCACAAAGCCGATGCCACAGGCATCGTGCTCCAGTTCAGGCACATAAAGTCCCTGAGCATTCAGCTCTTGATCTGTCATAGATACTTCCTTCCAGTTTCAACAGGCTACAATCCACGTGCCTGAGTTATCCCTAATTCTGTATGACATCGTTCAGCGACCTACAACGGACTCCTGTCCGGCAGTGAACGATGGGTTTGCTGTGGGATGATGTTGACTATCAATAGCAAACTAAACTCTGTAGCACTCCGGCTCTGGTATGCAAAAACACTACAGTTTTGAGGGGTTGCGACATATTCCACTTTATAAACAAGGAATTTAGTCACAATTGTTGTTCATAAATTGCACACAGCTGTAACTATCCTACATTTTTGATTTATTAATTACCAACAAAATATACCCATTGGCGTGCAGTAATTGGACAGGAGGGTGAATTAAACACCAAGCGCAATGGGTAACTATTCGATAACTGTTTTCATTTTGAATAATCCTGCGTAAAAGCCTTATGGAATGAAGGGTTTATGCGGGTTGCAGAACAAAACATGGACAGATGAAGTGTGTTGCTTATTTTCATTCCACCTTTCGTCTCTTTCTCCCTGACTTTTTACCACTTCGTGCCCTTTTTTTTGCTTTCGCACAACATTACCCCCCTTGAAGGGTGCTAACCTTTGCCGCTTTTTTCGACACCCTTTTCGATCTCCCTCTACTTCACTAGGTGACAAGATGCAATTGCATGAACTCGTAAATACCTTTGGTCAGGACCTACAGCGTCGTTATGGCGAGAAAGTGCATAAGTTGACGCTGCACGGAGGTTTTACCTGCCCAAACCGGGATGGCACGATTGGCCGTGGGGGGTGTACCTTTTGTAACGTGGCCTCGTTTGCGGATGAGCAGGCCCAGTTTAAGCCAGTGACGGAGCAATTGGCGCAACGCGCAGAGGAAGTGAATCGAGCGAAGCGATATTTAGCGTATTTTCAGGCTTACACCAGCACCTATGCGGAAGTGCAAACGCTTAAAGCCATGTATGAAGAAGCGTTGGGTGCGGCGGACATTGTGGGGTTGTGTGTCGGTACGCGCCCTGACTGTGTGCCGGATGCAGTGCTAGAGCTACTCGCTGGCTATCAGCAACAAGGCTATGAAATTTGGCTTGAGCTGGGCCTACAGACCGCCAACGATAAAACGTTGAAGCGCATCAACCGAGGGCATGATTTTGCTTGTTATGCGCGCATTACTCAGCGTGCCCGCGCGATGGGACTGAAAGTGTGTGCCCATCTGATTGTCGGGCTACCGGGTGAAACGCAAGAGGATAACCTTGAAACTATCCGCCGTACGGTGGCGGCTGGCGTGGATGGCATCAAACTGCACCCGCTGCACATTGTAGAAGGCAGTATCATGGGGTTGTCATGGAAAGCGGGACGCCTGAGTGAGTTGAGCTTGGAAACGTACACCGAGATTGCGTCTGAGATGATCCGCTTAACGCCGCCCGAGGTGGTATTCCATCGCGTATCGGCAACGGCACGTCGCCCGACCTTATTGGCCCCGATGTGGTGTGAAAATCGCTGGTTAGCGATGACAGAAATTGGCCGTAATTTGGATGCACAAGGTGGTCAGGGGCACGCATTGAATACGCCGTTTGTGTATCAACCGGTGTGTCCGCCAACCGTTAAATAAGGCATGTTGGCCTGCAATAGGCCAGCCTGTGATGAGGCGTAGTGATTGTTTTATAAAATATGGTAGATTACGCTTAATTTTACGCCTCAATGACATGCTATGCCTTTCTCTCTCCCTGAACGTACTCCATTGCGTTTCGTGTTTCGCTTATTGTCGACACTATGGTGGCTGTCAGGCCGTCTGATGACTGTCGTTTTTGCACCCTTCTCTATTAGAGGGTGCTTGGCGTTCCTCTTGGGGTTTGTCTCACCCGTGGTGAGCGCCGCAGAGGTGATAGGCTATGCTGATAATCCTATTTTTGTGACGGCCTTTTTATTGGTGTTGATGGCGATGTGCGGCGCGTTGATGGCGTTGTTATTGCACCACATTGACGTGCGTTCTTTTCGTCAATTGCAGGGATTATTGCGGCGCATGCCGATCGCGGTGGCGATCATTCGACAAAAAGACGGCCAATTGATTTACAGTAATCGACTGTGCCGTGAATTATTGGGGGCGCGCAAACTCAATGGTCGATACCTCTACCCTGAAAACTTCAGTGCCGCGACAGTGCGTGATTTCTTACGCCCCTACGCCTCTCAACCCGATGGCTTTTATCATGTGAGTGATGAGATTTTTCTCGCCCAAGGTAAACGACTGCCGTTGTCTATTTCGGGTCAGTCGCTGAGCTGTAATTGGCAACGTTGCTGGTTATTGTTCATTGAAGAAGAGACCCCCCTTCATGCGGAACAGGATAAACTCGAGCAAGATCAACGGGTTTTCCAACAGGTGCTGAACTCGTTGTCAGAATTGGTGTATTACCAAGATAAATCGGGCGCCCTGATGGGCACCAACAAAGCCTTTGATCGTTTTTGGCGCGGCCGCTTTGACGAGGGGATTGATCATGAAGGCAATCAGGATCAGAGCCGTTATGCCCCTTCACATACGTGGACAACTGCGCCGGATGGATCGAGCCGGTTGCTAGAAACCAAGCGTAATTTATTGGTGGATGATCACGGGGAAGTGATTGGTACCTTGAGCTTGTCGCATGATGTGACCGAGTGGCACGACATGCAAGAAGTGCTCAAGAGTGAAATTGAAAAACGCGAGATCACCGAGCAGGAACTGGCACAGCGCAATACCTTGCTGGATACCATTTTGAGTGCCAGCCGCGATCCTATCGTGTTGTATAACGAGCATGAGGTGTATGTGGGCTGTAATGAGGCGTTTGCGAAATCGCTGGGCCACACCCCACGGAGCTTATTGGGAAAGACAGCCCAAGACGTGTTGACCCCTGAACTGCTGGAATTTTCCCGTCAGGCCGATCAGACGGTGATTCAGCAAGGGATCAGCGTGAAAGCCGATGACTATGTGATCCTCGAAGATGGCACGCCCATTTGGTATGAAGTGCTGAAATCCCCTTATCAAGATCCCATTGATGGTACCAAAGGGGTGCTGATGATGGCCCGTGACGTAACAGAGCGAAAGATGGCTGAACAACAGTTAGCAGATGCCATCATGGAGCTGCAAGAGCTAAGCTTCATTGATAGCCTGACCAAAGTGGCCAACCGTCGCAGTTTCGATGAGCAATTACGTAAAATGTGGTTTGGTCACATTCGAGAGCAGCAACCACTCACTTTGATTTTGTGTGATATCGATTATTTCAAAGCCTTTAATGATAATTACGGTCATCAACACGGTGATTTGGCACTGCGGGAGGTGGCCCAAGTGCTGCGTAGTGTGATCCGCCGGGAAACCGATGAAGTCGCCCGTTATGGGGGGGAGGAATTTGCCTTCTTATTGCCCAATACTCCCTTAGACGGCGGTGAGGTGATCGCTGAGAAATTGCATCTCGCCTTGGCCGACAAAGCGATAACGCATCGGTACTCAGACGTAGATGACAAGCTGACGGTCAGCTTGGGTATTGCCACGTTAATCCCGCAACCGCATCAAGATTACGGCATGCTGGTGAAGTTGGCTGATATGGCGTTGTACCGTGCGAAAGCGGCCGGGCGTAATGGCAGTATGTCGATGACCTATCACGAACATGAAGAATGATTAACATGGAAAGCCTGCAATGCAGGCTTTTTTTATGTTATCGCGTGGTTAGCGACAATAATTGTGACCGTTAACAGGGAATTACGGGTGAGCGGCTTGGGCTTGAACGGTGAGTCATTTATGATGGATGTAGCCATAATGATTAGGAATAAATAATGAAACAAATCAAAGTGCTGGCACAGTATTACGTGGACTTGCTGGTCAAGTTAGGCATCGTACGCTTTAGTTTATTGCTGGCCTTAGCCTTGGTTATCTTGGCCGTGGTGGTGCAAGTATTCGCCACCTGGGTCCTGCAAGGTGAGGTGCACACCATCGACATTGTTCGTTCAGCGTTCTTTGGTTTGTTGATCACGCCGTGGGCGGTGTACTTTTTATCGGTGGTGGTCGATCAGCTGGAGGAGTCGCGCCAGCGGTTATCCAAACTGGTCACAAAGTTGGAAGAGATGCGCTCGCGCGATATGCAGCTTAATAAGCAACTGAAAAAAAATATCACTCAGCTGAATTCGGAAATTGAAGAGCGGGAAAAAGCCGAGGAAGCGCGTCGGGAAGCGATGCAGGATCTCGAGAATGAAGTATATGAGCGTGAAAAAGCCCAGATGGCGCTGGCTTCACAAAGTGCCTTGCTCAAATCTTTCTTGGATGCGTCACCGGATTTGATTTACTACCGGAATGAAAAAGGGGAGTTTTCTGGGTGTAACCGCGCGATGGAAGAGTTGACCAGTCGGACGGAAAAAGAGTTGGTCGGCCTGACGCCGTGGGATGTCTACAGTGAAGATGTGGCACGTAAAATATCCGAAACCGATCAACGGGTGTTTGAAGACAGTGAGCCACTGACTTACGAGCAGTGGTTGGAATACCCGGATGGACGTAAAGCCATTTTTGAACTGCGTAAAGTGCCGTTTTATGGCCGTGATGGCCGTCGTTTAGGTTTGATGGGCTTTGGTCGTGACATTACCGAGCGTAAGCAATATCAGGATGCGCAAGAGAAAGCCAGCCAAGATAAAACGGCGTTTATCTCGACGATCAGTCATGAGTTGCGTACGCCACTGAACGGCATTGTGGGCTTGAGCCGTATGTTGCTCGACAGCCCATTAGACGATGAACAGCGCGGTTACATGCGCACCATTTTGGTCAGCGCGATCACCTTGGGCAATATTTTTAACGACATTATTGACATGGATAAGTCGGATCGCCGCCGGTTAGAGTTAATGCCTAGACCCATCGACTTTAATGAATTTGTCGATGAGGTCGGTAATATCTGCCATTTGATGGCGGATCAAAAGGGGCTGCGGTTTGATTTGGAGCGCTTAACGGCGCTGCCGAGTCATATTGAGGTCGACGGGACGCGCTTGCGCCAAGTGTTGTGGAATTTGATCAGCAATGCCACCAAGTTCACTAAAGAAGGCGGTGTGGTGATGTCGGTGATGTGTGAACAAGACGAGACGCACGCCCACATTACGTTTGAGGTGGAAGACAGCGGCGTGGGGATCCCGCAAAGTGAAATCGACAAGATTTTCGCCATGTACTATCAGGTGAAAGATGAGAATGACAACCTGCATGCAGTGGGCACAGGCATCGGCCTGGCCGTTTCTCGTCAGTTAATGCAGATGATGGGCGGGGACATTACTGCCTGTTCCGATGTGGGCGAAGGCAGTACTTTTACTGTGACCTTCACGGCACCCTTGGTGGCACAGGCGGTGGAAGAAGACGCAATGCCTGTCACGCCACAAGTGGGGCTGAATATTTTCATGGTGGAAGATATTGAGTTGAATATTACCGTGGCGAAGGCCTTACTGGAGAGCTTGGGTCACACGGTGACTGTCGCTATGCGCGGTGAAGAAGCGTTGGCCATGTTTACCCCAGAAGCCTATAACTTGGTGCTACTCGACATTCAGTTGCCAGATATGACTGGGTTTGATATTGCGCAAACCTTGCGTGAGCGCTACACGTCGTTACCGCCGCTGGTGGCCTTAACGGCGAATGTGATCAACGATAAGAATGAGTACCTTGCCAAAGGTATGGATGACGCATTAAGTAAGCCATTGAGTGTAAAAGCCATTACCAACGTGATTCAGAAACTGGTGCTAACGTGCTCGTTAGAGGATGCACCGTTCAGTCCTGCCAGTGAGGCGACACAAGAGGCCGACGTGACGTTTAGCGATGAGATCATTAATACCTTGTTGGATCTTGAGATGCTGACGTCATACGTAGAGATTGTTGGGCCACAGCCGGTGTATGACAGCATCAAGATGTTTGAAGAAAAAATGCCGGAGTACATCGCCATTTTGGACTCCAACATGACAGCCAAAGATCAGGACGGCATCAAGTTTGAAGCGCATAAAATTAAAGGGGCTGCTGGCTCTATTGGTTTGAAACACATTCAGCAAGTCGCGCAAAAAGCGCAATCGCCAGAACTGCCGGCCTGGTGGGAAAACATCAACGATTGGGTCGATGAAATCAAACATGGCTACCAAGATGATTTACGGGTACTCAAAGAATGGCTAGCCCAGCAAGAGAGGACGTGATGAGCAAGACAAGACAGCAACAATGGACACGATTTGTTTACGCCATCAGTGGCGTTGCATTGGTGACGCTGGTGGGATGCGATACGGCGAAAGAGCCTTCTTCTCCTCAGGTCGATCCTCAGACAGAGCAGGCTGCAATGCCTGCCAGTGAGGCGGAGGCGTCGCCAGTGCAGTTACCGCATGCGGTTGATATGTGGCAATCGCCAGAGCAGGTTGTTCTGGGGAAGGTGCCGCTGCATTTGGGCGCCGAGCTATGGTTGAACAGTATGCCAGTGATTGGCGATGACGGGGCGAATCCGGCCCGTAAATTGTTTGCGTCTATTCGTCTGCTTGCGGCCGACCATCAATCCTTACCTAAAGGGATAGACATCACGCAGGTGCTGCTTGAGCAAGGGGAGCAACAATGGTTGGTGCAACAGCAGTTGGATATTCGTCGTGATGGAAGCAAGAGCTTGGAAGTGGCGTTACGCGGAGGCCCAGAGTGGTTGCCAGATAGCGAGGTCAATGTGGCCGTCACGGTGTTGTACCAAGGGCAAGAGCATATCGTGATCCAAAAAGCGGTTGTGATCAGTCAGGTGTTTTAAGCGGTTAGCGGTTATAAAAAAGCAGCACCGAAACCGTAAATACAAAAACAAACAAGGCGTCGATAAAGGCGCCTTGTTGTTATGTTCGGAAGTCAGCCGATGGCTTATTCTTCTTCTAGATCACCACAAAAGCGGTAACCTTCACCGTGAATTGTCGCGATGATCTCAGGGGTATCAGCAACAGATTCAAAGTGCTTACGGATACGACGAATGGTCACATCCACAGTACGGTCATGTGGCTTCAGCTCACGGCCTGTCATTTTCTTCAGCAGTTCAGCACGGGTCTGGATCTTGCCTGGGTTTTCACAGAAGTGAAGCAGGGCACGGAACTCAGAGCGTGGCAGTTTGAACTGATCACCGCTTGGGCTAACCAGTGAACGGCTGTTGATTTCTAGTGACCAGCCATTGAACTCGTAACGCTCAACCAGACGCTTGTCTTCAGTCGGTAGGCCTTGGTTCATTGCACGGGTCAGTAGGTTACGTGCACGGATTGTCAGTTCACGAGGGTTGAACGGTTTTGTGATGTAGTCATCCGCACCGATTTCAAGACCAAGGATCTTATCGACTTCGTTATCACGACCGGTTAGGAACATCAGTGCCATGTCGCCTTGCTCGCGCAATTCACGGGCTAGCAGTAGACCGTTTTTACCCGGCAGGTTGATATCCATGATCACCAAGTGCACAGGATGCTCAGACAGCATCTGGTGCATTTCAGCGCCGTCATTAGCTTCAAATACCGTGTAACCTTCAGCTTCAAAGATGCTCTTTAGGGTGTTACGTGTTACGTGCTCGTCTTCTACAATTAGAATGTGAGGGGTTTGCATTGGCAGTACCTAAGTTCAAAAAACGAAATCTGATCAAAAGCAGAATCGTTAAATTCTATAAAAAAATTCACATACAGGAAAAGTCTTGATCAAAATGCAGGTTAAATCGCATTGAACTCTCCTGTTTGGTACGCCATCCATTTATTCAGGCCTTCATTGCGTGAAGGTATAATCCTGAAAAAGCCCCTATTCTAGGGCATTGGCTACAATCTCCATGGGATGGCGGCAATTGTATTCACTTAACAGCTCTCTAACAATATTCGACGATTGTTTCGGAGCAGCTATTATGCGTTTTGTTGATTTATATCAAACAGGATGAAGTGTATTACGATTCCACACTTTGTGTAACATTCGCTACAAAAAAACGCACCGCATCCAAGGTGTGACGGCAGAACTGTGAACAACTCTCGCTGTCGTGTAGCCCCTCGTCGATGCTTATTAAGCATGAGTAACACCCTGTTTACCCTTGCCTTTCAATTCTAACAGTATTTGTGCTGACCTGCATGGTTCTTCGCAACAATATCGACTATTTGGTAGCGATAAAATGCGATGAAACCGGAATATTCAGCCGTTTGCTCTGGAGCAGTGTAACATTCTGTCTTCATTGCGTTTGAGCCATGGGGGAAGTCGAGACCGCAGCATTGAGGACAAAGATTGGGTGATTGGGCGGAGTTTCTCTACACTTAATTGAGCAATGCGCCGACTGGCAATAGGAAGGGTGTGAGATGGATAAGAGCAAGGATATGAAAGATTTAACCCCAGACTTGTGCGATCACTATGAAAACGCAGTGCGGTGGTTACCGTTATCACTGCAGAGTTACGGGGGACGCGATGTGTTTTTTGGCGAAACGGTGACATTACGCTGTTTTGAAGATAACAGCTTGGTCAGAGACATTGTGTCACGGCCGGGTAAAGGCAAGGTGTTATTCATTGATGGCCACGGCAATAGCACGAAAGCCTTGTTGGGCGATCAATTGGCGTTGTTAGCACAGCAACATGGCTGGGAAGGCATTGTGGTGAATGGCGCAGTGCGTGATGTCGGCACGATTGCGACGTTAGATCTGGGCGTGAAAGCCCTTGGTACGTGTCCCATTAAAACGGTGAAACGGCAAACGGGGGAAGAGAATGTGACGTTAACGGTGGCTGAGACGTTGATTTACCCGGGCGACATGTTGTATGCCGATCGTAATGGGGTGGTGTTTAGCCAGCAGCCGTTGGATTTGTCTGTGTTATAAGCCAGTCAGAACTTAAAGCCGATGCCTAATTGGTAGACTTGTTCAATGGCTTCGTAGTCCATGGTGGCATGGAGGTTGATACGCTCAGAGACTTCGTATTGGCTCGACACTTCCACCCCCAATGTGGTGTCACGATCTTGCGTTTCAGAGGTGACCGCACTTTGTAGGCTCAAACGGGACGTAAAATGATACTTCACCCCTGACAGTAATCCACGGCTGGCCGATTCTTTATCGTTACCGCTTTTGAGTCGCGTACTGAGGTACAGGGCGGTATTGTCGGTGAGGGCATAGGCATAACCGCTGTCGATTTGCCACAGATCAAACTGCTCGGCACCACGTGATTGAGACGACAGAAACCAGCCGGATGATGCGGGATCATCAGCTTTGGATAAGAGGCTGTGTTCTGCTGCAGTTGTCGGTAATGCCACTACTAGCAGGGTTGCTGTGATTAGCTCCAAGCGCATGGATCACCTTCCCTGTTCGATTATGATTTATTTGTCTTTCTAGTTAGCAAAATAATACTAGAATAACTTGCTGCAAAAAGACATGCACACATGTGCATGATGAGATCCTTACGCCATTTCTTCACGTAATAACGCGAAAAACTTCTGCGGAAAGCTTCTGCGCAAAACTACCGTGAAAAGCTACCGTACAAACCGGTGGCGCTGACCATACGGAAACACATCCTCAAATTGCCCGTCTTGGATATTTTGCTGCAATTGTTGCCAGTAAGCCGGATCAAACAAATCACTGTGCAGTTCATTGAACAGGGCGCGGACTTTCGGGTTGATCAGCAAAAAGGTGCGAAATTCTTCGGGAAACACATCATTCACGCCCACGCTGTACCACGGTTCGGCGGCCATTTCATCTTCTGGGTAACGCGGGGGCGGAATATGACGAAAGTGCATTTCCGTCATGTAGCTGATCTCATCGTAATCATAGAACACTACGCGCTTGTGACGGGTGACGCCAAAGTTTTTAAACAGCATATCGCCGGGGAAAATATTGGCAGCGGCCAGTTGTTTGATGGCGTTGCCGTACTCGTCGACGGCATGGCGTAGGTCGTCATCATTGGCGTGTTCAATATACATATTGAAGGGGATCATGCGCCGCTCGGTGTACAAATGTTTGATGATCACGTGTTCGTCCGTCACGGTCAGCGCGGAGGGCGCGACCAGCAGTAGCTCTTCCAGTAACGCATCACTGAAGCGGTGGCGATCAAAACTGAACTGGCGGTACTCCTGTGTATCGGCCATGCGCCCCACGCGGTCGTGTTCTTTCACTAAGCGGTACTTTTCTCTGACCACGGCATGGCTGATGTCTTTTTGTGGTGCAAATTTGTCTTTGATGATCTTAAACACGAAATCGTAAGAGGGCAGGGTGAACACTGACATCACCATGCCTTTGATGCCCGGCGCCAGCACAAACTTATCATCGGAGTGTTCAAGGTGATGGAGAAACTCGCGGTACAACTCGGTTTTGCCGTGTTTTTGGCAGCCAATAGCGGTGTAGAGTTCGGCCTTGGTTTTATTCGGGATCAGCTCCCTCAGAAAACGCACCAAGGCCGCTGGCGCAGGGGCGTACACCATAAAATAGGAGCGGGCAAAGCCAAATAAAATACTGACATCATCGACATTGCACAGGCAGGCATCGATATACAACGTGCCAGCGGGTGTTGTGAGTACCGGTAACACGAGCGGTATGCTGGCGTGATCATTGAAGCGAATACGGCCGATCAGGTACGCGGCCTTGTTACGGAAAAAGGGCTCGCGGATCATCTCAATGACGGGCGGGGAGGTGGCGGCTTGCCAGTCAGATGCCAAATGCTGGCTGATGGTGTGAATGTCTCGTGCTTTGTTTTCCCACGATAAACTGAACGGTGTGTCATCCAACACCCGTTCGATCAGGGTGGGAAGACCGGCCCCGGTGTTGTAGAGCCGTGTGAGCGCGGTGGGGTAAGACGGAATGCGCCCTTCTTGTGAGCTGTGAACAAACAACTTATCGCGGTTAATATGGCGATGGTCGAAGATACGGCAATAGACGGAATTAAAGAAACTTTCCGCTATTTCAAAGCGGGGGTAATCCAGCAGTAGATCTTCGTACGCATTTTTTACCGCCATCAGGAACGTGTGGTTGGCATAGCGGTGACCAAGCATGATAGTGATCTGTCGGGTCACCAGGCCGACATGGTGGTCATAGAAAGAGATGCGGTTTTTCAGCGCTTGTTGAACCGCGGGCCAGTCTTGCGATTCAAACCGTTCCTGTGCCCCCCCCGTGACATCCAGGAAGCGGCCATACATAGCATCAAAACCTTGTAATATCGTATGGGCAACGAGTTGTTCCATTGCTGCAGCCATTCAGCACCTCCTTTTCTGCCTTATTGTCACCGCCGCGATCATCCTAAGGATAGTGATAGCATTGGATGCTCGCCCTTGCGTAAATTTATCCATTCTTTGGCGGTTTTTCAGACAAAAACGTTACCTCGGATGACGGTTTAATGCGCGATACGGTAAAAATTGATGGTTGACTCGCCAAAGGGATTCCGGTAAACGTAGAGACAGACAGGTTATTACGGCGCTTCAGGATAATTATGTACAACGTTATCAGCACAACCACCACCATCATTATTATTACCGGCACCATGGTTGCTGGGGTGGGCTGATACGCAAAAGAATTGCAGAAAAAAGCCCACATCCCAGCGATGTGGGCTTTTTTTTACCTGAATATTGAAAAGCCCTGTGCATGACACAGGGACAGGAATTAGGACGTTGGGAGTAGTAGGGAATGCGAGTATTAAAGTTTGGCGGATCATCGTTGGCGGATGCTGACCGTTTTGCAAGAGCGGCGGACATCATTGCAAATAATGCCCAGCAAGGGGCGGTATCGGTGGTGCTCTCAGCCCCCGGTAAAGTGACCAATAAGCTGGTGTCTGTGATTGAAAATAGTATTCAACACGGCGAAGCAGAATTACAGGTGAAAGAGTTAGAGGTGGCGTTTCAGTCGCTGTTCTTGGGATTAAAAGCGCTAGAACCAGACTTTGATTTTACGTCGATGGAGGCGAAGCTCGACAGTTCACTGGGTCAGCTTAAACAGTATGTCCATGGGATCAAACTGTTGGGCCTGTGCCCGGACAATGTGTACGCCAAGATCATCAGTAAGGGTGAGCGCCTGTCGATTGTGGCGATGCAATCCTTGCTTCAAGCGCGCGGCCAAGCGGCCAGCCTGATTGATCCGGTGGCGTACTTGGCAGCCACCGGCGACTATTTGGAAGCCCATGTCGACATTGAAGCCTCTACCCAACATTTCCGTGACAAGCCATTAGCGGAAGGCCATGTGCACATCATGCCGGGCTTTACTGCGGGTAACGAAAAAGGCGAGTTGGTGACACTGGGTCGTAACGGTTCGGATTACTCGGCTGCCGTCTTGGCCGCGTGTTTGCGTGCGGAATGCTGTGAGATTTGGACCGATGTGGATGGTGTATACAGTTGTGATCCTCGTCTAGTGCCGGATGCTCGCTTACTGAAATCCTTGAGCTACCAAGAAGCGATGGAGCTGTCTTACTTTGGTGCGTCTGTCCTTCACCCGAAAACTATCGCGCCGATTGCGCAATTCCACATTCCTTGCCTGATCAAAAACAGCTTTAGCCCACAAGGGGCCGGCACGCTGATCGGTATGGATACCGGTGAAGATCAGCTCGACATCAAAGGCATCACGACCTTAAAAGATCTGACCATGGTGAACGTATCAGGGCCGGGTATGAAAGGCATGGTCGGGATGGCTGCCCGTGTGTTTGGGGCGATGTCCTCGGCGGGCGTGTCGATTGTATTGATCACGCAGTCCTCGTCGGAATACAGCATCAGTTTCTGTATTGAAAGTGCTGACAAGCTACGTGCGCAGCAAGCACTGAAAAACAATTTTGAACTTGAACTGAAAGAAGGCTTACTTGAGCCGGTTGAGTTTATGGATAACGTGGCCATCGTGACCTTGGTCGGTGACGGCATGCGTACGTCGCGTGGCGTAGCATCACGCTTCTTTACCTCGTTGGCAGAAGTGGACGTTAACGTAGTCGCGATTGCACAGGGCTCGTCGGAGCGTGCGATTTCTGCTGTGATCCCAGATGAGAAAGTCTCGGAGTCGGTCAAAGCGTGTCACGAGAATCTGTTTAACAGCCAGCACACATTGGATGTTTTTGTGATTGGTGTCGGTGGCGTCGGTGCTGAGCTGGTGGAGCAAATTCGTCGTCAGCAACCGAAATTGGCTGAAAATGGCATTGTGATCCGCGTATGTGGCTTGGCCAACAGCAAGGGCATGCTGCTCGATAGCAAAGGCCTGGCGCTGGATAACTGGCGTGATGTGATGGGCGAAGCGAAATCGCCGGTCAGCTTGGCCAGCATGCTCCAACTGGTGAAACGTAACCATATCATCAACCCTGTCATCATTGACTGTACCTCTGACCAAGGCGTGGCCGAGCAATATGCTGATTATCTGGCGGCTGGCTTCCACGTGATCACCCCCAACAAGAAAGCCAACACGGCCAGCATGGCGTATTACCAGCAATTGCGTCAGGCAGCACGTTCTACGCGCCGTAAGTTCATGTATGACACCACGGTTGGCGCCGGCTTGCCTGTGATTGAAAACCTGCAAAACTTGATGGCGGCAGGGGATGAACTGGAACGTTTCTCGGGCATTTTGTCAGGCTCCATGTCTTACATCTTCGGCAAACTGGATGAAGGCATGAGCTTTAGCGAAGCGACCACGGTGGCGCGTAACAACGGCTTTACGGAGCCCGATCCGCGTGACGATCTGTCTGGCATGGACGTGGCACGTAAGTTGCTGATTTTGGCGCGTGAAGCCGGATTAGCGCTGGAGTTGGATGATGTCGTTGTTGAAGCGGCACTACCACCGGGCTTTGACGCGGAAGGGTCAGTAGACAGCTTCATGGCACGCTTACCGGAAGCGGATGCGTATTTTGCGAATTGGTCGGCGGAAGCGGCGAAAGAAAACAAGGTACTGCGTTATGTCGGTGAAATCGATCATGGCCACTGCGCGGTGAAAATCGCCGCCGTTAACCCCGATGATCCGATGTTCAAAATTAAAGACGGTGAGAATGCCTTGGCCTTCTACAGCCGTTATTACCAGCCGATCCCGTTGGTGCTACGCGGTTACGGTGCCGGGACACAAGTGACAGCGGCTGGGGTCTTTGCGGATCTCATGCGTACGCTGGGCTGGAAATTAGGAGTGTAAGATGAGTGTTGTAGTGTATGCGCCCGCTTCGATTGGCAACGTCAGTGTTGGGTTTGATGTGCTGGGCGCGGCGGTGTCACCGATTGATGGCACCTTGCTTGGGGATCGCGTGCGTGTCGCCGCTGGCGATCAGCCGTTTACGTTGAACTGCGTCGGCCGTTTTGTCGATAAACTGCCGGCCCAAGCGGAAGAGAACATTGTGTACCGCTGCTGGCAGGTGTTTGCCCGTGAGCTGGATAAGCAAGGGCAAGCTGTTCAGCCGATTGCGATGACGCTGGAAAAGAACATGCCGATTGGATCAGGACTGGGATCCAGTGCGTGCTCGATTGTGGCGGCACTGGATGCATTAAACCGTTTTCATGATCACCCGTTGGATGAAGTGCAGTTGCTGGCCTTGATGGGGGAGATGGAAGCGGAGATCTCTGGTAGTTTGCATTATGACAATGTCGCCCCGTGTTATTTAGGCGGTTTGCAGTTCATGGTGGAAGAGTTAGGGATCATCAGCCAGCCTGTACCGTGTTTCGATAACTGGTATTGGGTGATGGCGTACCCGGGGATCAAAGTACCGACCGCAGAAGCGCGTGCGATTTTGCCTTCGCAATACCGCCGTCAGGACGTGATTGCCCATGGTCGTTACCTCGGAGGCTTCATCCATGCCTGTCATTCGCAGCAACCGGCGCTAGCAGCAAAAATGATCAAAGATGTGGTCGCTGAACCGTACCGTGAGCGTTTGTTGCCAGGCTTTGCCGATGCAAGGCAGTATGCGCTGGACGCGGGGGCATTAGCCAGTGGGATATCTGGCTCAGGACCGACCCTGTTCAGTGTGTGTGATGATCTGGGTGTGGCGAAACGTATTGCACGATGGTTGCAAGACCATTATGTTCAGAATGACGAAGGATTTGTCCATGTCTGTCGTTTAGACAGTCAGGGCTCAAAAGTAACAGGAAGTGAGCTGTAAGCATGAATTTATATAACCTCAAAGATCACCAAGAGCAGGTTTCGTTTGGCCAAGCTGTCCGTCAGGGCTTAGGTCGTCAACAAGGACTGTTTTTCCCTGAAACGCTCCCCGTTTTTGATGACGTTGACGCGTTGCTGGAATTGGATTTTGTCGCGCGCAGCAGCAAAATTTTATCCGCATTCATTGGCGAAGAGCTAACCGCAGAAACGGTCGCCCAGATGGTGGACAATGCCTTCCAATTCCCGGCGCCGATCGCCCAAGTGAAAGACGGCGTGTATGCGCTTGAACTGTTTCATGGCCCGACGCTGGCGTTTAAAGACTTTGGTGGCCGCTTCATGGCGCAGTCGCTGATGGCCGTGTCTGAGCGCGATGGCAAAATCACCATTTTGACCGCGACATCCGGGGATACCGGTGCGGCAGTGGCCCATGCGTTTTACGGTATGGATAACATCAAGGTCGTGATTTTGTACCCGAAAGGCAAGATCAGCCCGTTGCAGGAAAAAATGTTCTGTACGCTGGGCGGAAACATCACCACGGTGGCCGTTAACGGCACCTTTGATGACTGTCAGGCCTTGGTGAAAAATGCCTTTGATGATGCTGCGCTGCGTGAAGAGATTGGCCTTAACTCGGCAAACTCCATCAATATCAGCCGCTTGATGGCACAGATCTGTTATTACTTTGAGGCGGTCGCGCAACTGCCGAAAGAAAAGCGTGACGATCTCGTGATTGCAGTACCGAGCGGTAACTTCGGTAACTTAACGGCCGGTTTACTGGCCAAAGCGATTGGCTTGCCCGTGAAACGTTTTATTGCGGCTACGAACGTGAATGACACCGTACCACGTTATTTGCAAACCGGTGAGTGGACGCCTGCCCCGACAGTACCGACCATTTCTAATGCGATGGATGTGAGCCAACCCAACAACTGGCCACGTATTGAAGAGCTCTGCCGTTTGCAAGGCTGGGGCTTGGATACCTTGGGTTACGGTGCCGTTACGGATGAACAAACAGCGGAGACATTGCGTGAGATGGATGCAGCGGGCTATCTGTGTGAACCACACGGTGCCATCGCTTATCGCGTGCTGAATGAACAATTGGCAGAGGGCGAAACCGGCTTGTTCCTGTGTACGGCGCATCCGGCCAAGTTCAAAGATGTGGTCGATGACATCCTGAACAAAGACATTCCGTTGCCAGCGCCATTGGCGAAGCACAATGCGATGCCATTATTGTCTCTTGAGCGCGACAATGATTTCGCGCAAATCAAACAAGTGTTGCGTGACGCGCAATAACGGTTAGCGTGCGTTGAGTGTCGGCCGTTGGGGTGTATATACCTTGATTGGCGGCCATGAAAAAGGGGAGCCCTGTGGGCTCCCCCTTTGTTTGTATTTCAGTTTTTGTGTGCGGTCTTGACGACGGTTCGCTTAACGGCAACAGCGCGTTAGGCGGTTTGCTTATCGGCGGTATTCAGTGCCGCGTCGTCGGCTTCGTCATCGTGCACATCTTCACCTGCGTACTTGTCGACCCACATGGCCAACGCGCCGTCACCGGTGATATTACACGCAGTACCAAAGCCGTCTTGTGCCAAGTGCAGGGCAATTTGCAGGCCGATCATCGCTTCGGTAAAGCCCATCATTGAGCCGAGCAGACCGACGGCAGCCATCACAGCACCACCTGGTGCGCCTGGCGCGGCAACCATGGTGATACCTAGCATCGCAATGAACGGCAGGGCATCAATAAAGTTCGGTACGGTTGCATTACCTGACACCAGTAACACAGCCACACACACCGTGGTGATGCTGATCGCCGAACCGGACATGTGAATATTGGCACACAGTGGCACGACAAAGTTTGCAATGGGCTTACGCACGCCATTGTCCAGTGTTTGACGGAGTGTCACGGGTAAGCTGGCCGCAGAAGACATGGTCCCCAACGCGGTCACGTACGCAGGCATCATGGTTTTCAGTAAGCTCCATGGTGAGCGTCCGACTAATGCACCCGTACTGATAAATTGCAGGCTGAGCCACAACCAGTGCAGGACTACGATCAACGCCAACACCAAGGTGAAGGTTTGCAGGGTTGCAAACACCGTGCCTTTCACCGTCATGTCGGCAAAGACGCCCGAAATGTAAAACGGTAATGACGGCACAATGATCTTAGCGAGGAACAGTTCGATGATGTTGCGACCTTCATCGCTGATCTTACGCAGTTGCTCGCTGTTGGTCGCGCTGATCCCCAAGCCGAAGATAAAGGCGACGGTTAAGGCGCTCATCACGTCCATGATTGGCGGAATTTTCAAATCCACCAGCGGTGGCAATACACGCGCCACATTGCTGATCTCGGCACCGCCGTGCAGTAAAGGGGGTAAGACATGGCTAGCGACCAAGTAGGCCATCGCGCCTGCGCCCATGGTGGACAAATAGCTGAGGCCAACGGTGCGGCCCAGTAGTTTGCCCGAGTTCTTTGGCAGGTTGGCAATCCCGCTGGTGACAAAGAACAGAATTAATAACGGAATGGTGAAGCCAATCAGTTGGCTGATCAGCGCTTTCATGGTTATGAGGATCTGCACCAGCACATCGGGCGCAAAGAGGCCAAAGACAATACCGGCCAGAATGCCTGCAATGAGTTTTAAAATCAGTTTCATCACCAATTCCTATTGATAGGTTTGATTAGTCAGTATCAAAGCGAGCGGTGTTTTATCATTTCTTGGCGAGGTATGCCAAAAAAGGCGGTGGTTATAGGGAAAAGGGCTTAAAAAAAGTGCGCACTTGGTGGTTTAATGTGCAAGCTGGGGGCTTTATGACGGTGGAGCCAGAGGAATATCAGGCATAAAAAAACGGCATCAATGATGCCGTTTTTATACTAACAGACAGTAAAATTACAGGCTGCTAGTGAAAGTACGAGCGATAACGTCACGCTGCTGTTCAACAGTCAGTGAGTTGAAACGTACTGCGTAGCCAGATACACGGATCGTTAGCTGTGGGTACTTTTCTGGGTGCTTAGCTGCATCTTCCAACGTTTCACGCTTAAGCACGTTCACGTTTAGGTGCTGACCGCCTTCGATTTTAGCAGGAGCTTCGATTGCCACTTCACGGCTTTCGTATTCGCCAAGGTCTGCTGCTGGAATAACTTGGTCCGCTTCGAAACCTGCAGAAGCTGCAACACAGCGCGCTTCGTTAGTTTCGCTATCTAGTAGCCAGATAGAATTAAGTAGGTTGTCGTTAGCGGCTTTAGTAATTTGAATACCGGTGATCATGACTTTCTCCTTTAGAGGATGTAGTAAATTTTTCGATTTTTTGTCGAGCTTTGTATTATATATCTCGTTGGCGCTGATTGTGTATTGATTTAGATCAAATTACAACAAAAAACCTTAAAAAGTTTAGGGCTGTTTTATTGAGCTAGGTCAACTAAGCCTCACTTTTATGGGTTTAATTCGAATATTTTATCAATTAAAAAATAGTTGAATGGATCAAATGTAGTAAAATTACATCAAATTGATGAGTGAAAAAGCCGCAGAGGCTGATGTTATGGGCATTGTACGGTGCCATTTTGTAGTGAAAGACGTTGGTAAAGAACAGCTAAAAAAGACGTCATTGCATAGGAAAAAAAGTCATCATGAAACTTATTGGCGCGCACGTTTCTGCCGCAGGCGGAGTACACAAGTCTCCAGAGAATGCACGACAGATCGGGGCAAATGCCTTTGCCTTGTTTACTAAAAATCAGCGGCAGTGGGCAGCCAAACCCCTAGAGCAAGATGTGATCAACAAATTTAAAGCCTGTTGTCAGCTGTTTGGGTTTGGGCCGGAAGCGATCTTGCCGCACGATTCTTACTTGATTAATTTAGGGGCACCTGAAACCGACAAGTTGGAAAAATCCCGCGCTGCATTCATTGATGAGATGGAACGTTGCCAGCAACTGGGCCTGACCTTGCTGAACTTCCACCCGGGCAGTCACCTGAAAAAAATCAGTGAAGAAGCGTGCTTGTCGTTGATTGCGGAATCCATCAACTTGGCTCATGCCGCCGTGCCGGACGTGGTGGCCGTGATTGAAAATACGGCTGGTCAGGGCAGTAATATGGGCTGGCGCTTTGAGCACTTGGCCAGCATCATTGAGCAAGTAGACGATAAATCGCGTGTCGGGATCTGTATTGATACCTGCCATACGTTCGCGGCTGGCTATGATTTGCGCACAGAAGACGCGACGGATAAAACCTTTGCGGAATTTGATCAGATCGTGGGGATGCAATACCTGCGTGCGATGCACCTGAATGATTCCAAAGGCAAGCTGGGCAGCCACCTTGACCGTCACCACAGCCTAGGCCACGGGGAGATTGGTTTAGATTGTTTCCGCTACCTGATGCAAGACGCGCGCTTTGATAATATGCCGTTGGTCTTAGAAACCATTGATCCGGATCTGTGGCAGCAGGAAATCACCACACTGCGCAGTTTTATTCCGGCGAAATAAGTCAGTACAAGGAGCAAGTCATGCCGTCTTCCGTTACATGGCAAACCATCTTACAAGCCGAACGTGCCGAACCGTATTTTCAACACATAGAAACTTATGTGGCAGCCGAACGTGCGGCCGGCAAACACATTTATCCGCCTCAAGCGGATGTGTTCAGCGCGCTAGACAGCACACCGTTGGATCAGGTGAAAGTCGTGATCCTCGGGCAAGACCCGTACCACGGTCCGGATCAAGCCCACGGTTTGAGTTTCTCGGTTCGCCCAGGCGTGAAAGTACCGCCGTCGTTGGCTAACATGTATAAAGAACTGGCCAATGACATTCCCGGCTTCACCGTGCCGAACCATGGCTATTTGCAGCCGTGGGCTGAGCAAGGCGTGTTGCTGCTCAACACCGTCTTAACGGTTGAGCAGGGGAAGGCACATTCGCATGCGAAAATCGGTTGGGAGACCTTAACTGATCGACTGATTGCGGCGGTGAATCAACATTGTGATGGCGTGGTTTTCTTATTATGGGGCGCACATGCTCAGAAGAAGGGCAAGCAGATCGACTCGGCTCGTCACTATGTGTTGCAATCGGCGCACCCGTCGCCGCTGTCTGCTTACCGAGGGTTCTTCGGTTGCGGGCACTTTTCGCAGGCGAATACGTTGTTGAATCAGATGAACAAACCACCCGTGGATTGGATGTTAGACAATATCGCGTAATGTGATCGCATGATACGTGCTGTGTGTTTTTTGTGCGCTAATTGTTGCTTTAATAACCAAGATCAAGGCGTGATATTCAATGCGGGCATATACTTCCAGTGATAAGGATAGCAATAATCACTGGGAGGTAAGGGCAATGATATTGGATGACATTCATACCGAGCATGGCTACATCGGTCGGTTGCTTCGGTTGTTACAGCAGAAACTGGTCGCGATTGAGCAGGGTAAGGAAGTCGATTACACCTTGATCAAAGACACGGTGGAGTATCTGCAGCACCATGCGGAACGCTGTCATCATCCGAAAGAAGATGTGCTCTACCATTATTACCAAGCGCATTATGCTGATCAGAACGGCCAGTTAGACAGCCTTGAACGTGAACACGAGGAGTTGGCGGGTTTAACCCGTGAATTTGCCGATACGGTAGAGATGATTTTGATGGATGCGGTGATCCCGTTGGATTTGTTTGCTGAGAAACTCACGACGTTTGTTGAACGGCAAAGGGCGCATTTAGAGTTTGAAGAGCGCCAGATTATCCCGCAAATTCGAGAGCGTTTTACGGAACGCGATTGGCTAGCGGTATCCGATCTGTACGAAGAGTGCGGTGGCGACCCGTTATTTGGGCAACAAGTGTCTGAACGTTATCGAAATTTGGCTGCACGCTTGCACCAATAAATCTGTCACGAGCGTGATGAACGGCCCGAAAAGAAAAAGAGCCGGCAGTATGTCGGCTCTTTACTTTACATGTCCAAAACGGAAACGTTAGAAGTCAATATCGTTATCGGGTGAGTCCCTGAAGATATCAATATCGGCCAATTCACGACGGAGTCGTTGTCTGTCTTTTAACGCTTCAATCTCCCGCCATTTACGTTTTACGGGCTTACTGCGCGAGCCACGGCTGGGCATGTCTGTTGCGAGAATATCATCGAATGCATAGCTGTCCATAGAGCACCTCATCATTAATCATCGCTCGGTATTTAAATATCACAGTCTGCCCCACCATAAAATTGACGTGTTTCGCATTTGTTGCTTATTGATGAAAATTTTATGTGTCATGGCGCGATGAATGCGAGAGGCTGCTTAAATAATGACCAGTGAACGATGGTGAAAGGCGCTTATAAATCATCAATCAAGCTGCTTTTGTAGGCACCTAAGAGGGAGCAAGGGGGATTGGCGCATTATTCTTAAGTGGGATATTGATTTTTGCAGGCTAAGTTTGCATGATCGTCTGCCATCTACAGTGATGATCAGCCTGATACGACGTTCACGTTAACCGTGAGGCGTACGCAGTGACACTTCGATAACATCGTGGCTGTAGTAGGCGGTTCTGCATTTCGCATCTCTCTGCCGCTGTCATTTACCACATTATAAAACTAAGGTTGTAGTACTTACCGGTTGCGCGTGTCACAGGCCGTAATAGCCCATTGACCGGTGGCATTGCAGCATTTCCCTGTTTGTTTGTCGTTGGGTTGAATCCACCAGGCATTCAGCTTTTGATTGATTCTAAAGGGGTAAACGTGTCAAGCCAGATTAATTTTTTGAACGATCTGTTATGGGGATCGGTCCTGATCTACGTATTGATCGGTGTCGGCGTGTTCTTTACCTGTCGCTTGGGCTTCATCCAGTTTCGCCATTTTGGCCACATGTTTAGCGTGATGAAGAATAGCCGAAAATCAGACAGTGCTGGGATCTCTTCCTTTCAGGCATTGTGTACCAGCCTTGCAGCTCGCGTTGGCACCGGTAACATGGCCGGGGTGGCCGTCGCACTGACACTTGGTGGTCCCGGTGCCATTTTCTGGATGTGGTTGATTGCCATGCTGGGGATGGCGACGGCGTTTGCTGAAAGTGCGCTCGCGCAGCTGTATAAAACCCGTGATGATGAAGGGAACTACCGTGGTGGTCCCGCTTATTACATGGAAAAAGGCCTGGGTATGCGCTGGATGGGAGTGGTGTTTTCCATCTTCCTGATCATCGCGTTTGGCTTGGTGTTTAACTCGGTACAAGCGAACTCTATCACACAAGCCATGAACGTCGCGTTCGGGTGGAACCCGATGTACGTGGGTATCGTGTTGGTGCTGATGACCGGTACGATTATTTTTGGTGGTCTACGTGCCGTGGCCCGTACCGCTGAAATTCTCGTGCCTGCGATGGCATTGTGTTACTTGCTGCTCGCCCTGTTCATCGTGTTCACCAATTTGGAAAAACTGCCTGACGTACTGGGATTGATCTTCCGCAGTGCCTTTGGCTTGGAAGAAGCGGCCTCGGGCGCCTTGGGCTACACCATTGCCCAAGGCATGATCAACGGCCTAAAGCGCGGTTTGTTCTCGAATGAAGCCGGTATGGGCTCGGCGCCGAATGCAGCCGCCTCTGCCACGCCGTACCCGCCGCACCCTGCTTCACAGGGTTATGTACAGATGCTGGGCGTGTTCATGGATACCATCGTGATTTGTTCGGCCACCGTGGCGATCATTCTGATGTCTGGCGAATACGTGCCGCACAGTGAGATTACCGGTATCGAACTGACGCAGCGTGCCTTGAGTGCACAAGTGGGCAGTTGGGGGGAAGTATTCATTGCCGTGGCGATTTTCTTCTTTGCTTTTACCTCGTTGGTTGCGAACTATTCGTATGCTGAAACCAACCTGCTGTTTTTGAATCACAAGCATAAAGCCGGTTTGAATGTGTTCCGCTTGGTGGTATTGGGTATGGTGATGTTCGGTGCACTGGCTGACTTGCCGACCGTATGGGCGATGGCTGATGTCTCGATGGGGATGATGGCACTGATCAACTTGGTGGCCATTGTGCTGCTGTCGGGCACGGCGGTGAAGCTGGCGAAAGATTACAACGCCCAGTTAAAAATGGGCAAAGTGCCGACGTTTGATAGTAATGATTACCCAGAGTTGCACGCGCAATTGGAAGAAGGCATTTGGGATCGCTCTGCGAAAGACAACGCCTGATCATCGGTTAAACAGATAGCATTGATAGACAAGACCACGCGAATATCGCGTGGTTTTTTTTTACGATGCTGTTACCCTTTTGCTGACGTATTTTAGAAGGAAGATAGTATGTTGATCGTGGTTTCCCCCGCCAAAACCTTGGATTACGAGTCGCCGTTAGCGACCGCCACGTACACCCAGCCAGAGCTGACGGCCCATTCGGCAGCACTGATCGAGGTATGCCGCGAACTGACGCCAGTCGACATTGCCAGTTTGATGAAAGTCAGCGATAAAATCGCCGGCTTGAACGCGGCCCGTTTTGCTGAGTGGCACCCTGATTTTACCCCTGATAATGCCCGTCAGGCGATCCTGGCGTTCAAAGGTGACGTATACACGGGGTTGGCGGCAGAGACGTTGAGCGAAGCGGACTTTGCGTATGCACAGCAGCATTTCCGCATGTTATCAGGGCTATACGGCCTATTGCGTCCGTTGGACTTGATGCAACCTTACCGATTGGAAATGGGCACCAAGTTAGCGAACCCGCGTGGCACAAACTTGTACCAGTTCTGGGGTGACATCATTACCGATAAGCTTAATGTGGCGTTGGCCGAGCAGGGTGATGACGTGTTAGTGAATCTGGCGTCGAATGAATATTTCAAAGCGGTGAAACCGAAGAAACTGGCTGGTAAGATCATCACGCCCGTGTTTAAAGACGCGAAAAACGGTACGTACAAAGTGATCAGTTTTTATGCCAAGAAAGCCCGAGGCATGATGGCGCGGTACTTGATTGAAAATCAGATTGAGACGGTGGAAGGCATTCAAGCGTTTGATGTGGCGGGTTACTACTTTGTGCCAGCGGAATCGACGGCCACCGAGTTAGTGTTTAAACGCGAAGAGCAAGCGTAAGTCTCCCTTTCGGTGAAGTCGCTGAAGATAGCTGAAATAGCGAAGACTGGTGGAACGGCAGATAAAAAAAACGGGCTGGTGATACCAGCCCGTTTGCGTTGTTAGCGTTAGCGATTACTTCTTCGCTTTTTTCTTCACAGCGCTTTTTTTCTTTGAATCTTTTTTCTTTTTCTTTTTCACAATGCTCGATTTTTTGTGAGCAGGACGCAACCCTTCGATGAAGCGCTCTGGCACTTCTTCTTTCATGTAGCGACCGACACGTTCAATCATGCCTTGGTCGTGCGCTTCGATCAACGCGACGGCTGTGCCTTTCTTACCGGCACGGGCAGTACGGCCAATACGGTGCAGATACACATCAGCAGTACGTGGCATGTCGAAGTTGATCACATGGCTCACATCCGGTAAATCGATACCACGGGCCGCAACATCTGTCGCGATCATGATATTGATTTCACCGTCGCGGAAACGACGGATGGTGTTGTTACGTGATACCTGAGCCATTTCACCTTGGATCCAGCAGCATGGAATGTGCATTGCTGTTAGCTGATCACGCAGTGTGGCCAAACGCTCACGGGTTTTCACAAAGATAATGGTGCGTTCAGCATCTGTTTTAAGGATGCTTTCTAGCAGCGCCAGTTTGTGATCCATGGTGTCACAACGGTGGTAATACTGGTGGATCTTCTTACGTTCACGACGTGCAGGCTCGGCATTGACTTCCACCGGCTCATTCAAAATCGTGGTCGAGAAATCACGTACCCCTTTACCTTCCAGCGTTGCTGAGAACAGCAAGCTCTGACGGCGCCAGCGACATTCTTTGTTGATACGCTCAACAATCTTGGCAAAGCCCATATCCAGCATACGGTCAGCTTCATCCAAGATCAGGCATTCGATGGCACGGCAATCAAAACGCTCTGACTCGATGTATTCCATCAAGCGACCTGGCGTTGCCACGACGATATCTTGCGTTTTGCCTAGCAACTCAGCGTGTTCATCATAAGAGATCCCGCCGGTGATGGTGAAAACCTTCTGCTGGGTGTATTTCGCCAGTGCGCGTGCGTGATCGGCAACCTGGATCGCCAACTCACGGGTTGGGGTTAGCACAAGTACACGTGCAGGCCCCGGTTTTTTGCGCGGGAAATCCTGCAGGTGCTGAAGCATCGGCAAAAGAAACGCGGCAGTTTTTCCGGTACCGGTAGGAGCGGATGCCAATACGTCACGGCCTTCTAGGGCATGAGGGATCGCCTCTGCCTGTACAGCGGTTGGACGGTCATAGCCGATTTCTTCAATGGCTTGAAGTAGCTCGCTATCTAATTCTAATTCGGAAAAGTCTCTCACCAGTCAATTCTCCTCGGGAATAAGGCTGATCACCCGTTACGCCGGGCAAAAAAGGGTTGCCGGTTTCAGGCTGTATATATAAGGGGCGGCATTATAGAGATAATTGCCGCAACTATCACCGATAAAAGTATAAAAACTTTGCTAAGGCGGCAACGGCACGTGCCACTGTGCTTACATCTTAAGATAGAAATCTTGGGTTAGCGCCGTAAAGTGGGCGGAATAGCGGTCTGCTTCATGGATCGTGAGCGTGCTGTACTCGCAGGTTTGTGGGGAGTGCGACAAGGCGATCAGCAAGCGGCTGATGGGCTTGGTCGCGGTGCTACGCACCTCACACACCTGAGTGCAATACAGCTGATGATCCGCGGCGACCGCCATCAACCGCTGGCCTTCATACTCGGGCAAAATCAGGCTGGCCGTCCCGTGTTCACTGAGTAAATGAGAGAGGCTGGCTAATAAGGTGGCGTGAGACAAGCTGTCGGTATGGCGAGCAGTGGCGCGCGCCTGACAGTGGGCTTGTTCGCCGCTATTAAAGTAAGGCGGATTGCACACAATGCTATGAAAACTGGCGGCCGGTTGTTGCGCTGTCCACGCCGCCAGATCTGCATGCTGGGCATGTAAACGTTCGGCCCACGGTGACGCAGCAAAGTTTAATGTTGCGGCGGTAACGGCACCGGTATCAATATCGATCGCCGTAATAGCGGCAGGCGCATCAAGCTGCGTGCGCTGGGCGATCATCAATGCCAATAATCCACTGCCACAACCAATGTCTAACATCGGCCCGCGGGGAGTCAGCGTGGCCCACGCCCCCAGTAACACACCGTCGGTACTGACCGGCATCCCACACCCATGATCGTTGACGTGGAACTGTTTAAATGTGAAACCTTTTGCCATTGTCACTCCGAAACCGATACAAATTTGCCCGTGAATTATACCTAATCGCTTTACAGGCGGGGCGGATTATCAGCAAGAAAAGCCAAAAAACGCCGCGAAACAGGGGGGGGGGCACCAGAGCTGAGTCTCGGTCAAAAATAATCCTTAGACGTATTTGTTGTTAAATAACTGTTAAAAAGAGATTAACGCTGTTTTTTATCTTTTTGATAGTTTTAGTTTTTTGGGTTTAAGTTCTGATTGTTGTTTTTATTTTGGTGGTTAATTCTGGTTTTTCAATTGCCACTCCAAAGATCATGGTGTTTATGGCTGAATGGTTGCTTATTGAGTGCTTTTTCGTCATTATGCTGTGAACGAGGTCACATTCAGCTTTTCGTTTTTTGTGGTCAAGGGAATAAATAATTAAAAAACAGTTGCAGACACATCAACAATTCAGAGTGGAAGGTGAAGTTTGAAAAAATCACTCAAAGTAACAGACATCCTTGCGTTAGGTTTCATGACTTTCGCGTTCTTCCTTGGGGCCGGTAATATCATTTTTCCGCCACAGGCAGGCCAGCTTGCTGGTGATCATTTACTTTCCGGTATGCTGGGCTTCTTATCCACTGGCGTTACCTTGCCGTTGGTCGCAATCATTGCGGTAGCGGTTGCAGGTGGTTGGCAGGGGATGACGCGTGATTTGCCGTCGAAAGTGGCTACGTTCTTGGCGGTGATGATTTTCATCGTGATCGGTCCTGCGTTTGCAGCGCCACGTGCCGGTTTGGTTGCGTATGAAATGGGGGTAAAACCGTTCATTGATAACGCAGGGCAGCTTAGCTTAACGCTTTTCTCTATCGTCTTTTTTGCTATTGCTATGTTCCTGTCTCGCTCGCGCGGTAACCTTGTCGACATGGTCGGTAAGTTCCTGACGCCTATCTTGTTCCTTGCGCTGATTGTGCTGGCAGTAGCCGTGGTCATGGATCCACAAGATGCGATTGCGGCAGCAAAGGGTGATTACATCGACATGCCTTTCCTGAAAGGGTTTGTTGAAGGCTACAACACGCTAGATGCCGTTGCCGCACTACTGTTCGGTATGGTGATTGTGGATGCCGTCCGCAGTAAAGGCGTGACTGACGAAACAGCGACCCGTAAGTACCTGATTTACGCAGGTCTGATTGCGGCAGCCGGTCTGACATTTGTTTATGTATCGTTGTTCTACTTGGGCGCAACCAGTGTGAACATTGCCGCGAACGCCGCGAACGGCGGTGACATTCTGGCCATTTACGTAGCGGCATTGTTTGGCCCTGCTGGCCAGATCATCCTGTCTCTGATTGTACTGTTGGCGTGTTTGACCACCGTGGTTGGTTTGATCAGTGCCTGTGCGGATTACTTCTCAACCCTAACGCGTATTACGTACGAGCAGTGGGCGGTTGCCTTGTCAGTGGCATGTTGTGTGGTGGCGAACGTAGGCTTGAACCAGTTGATCACGCTGTCTCTACCGGCACTGTTTGCGCTGTACCCGATTGCGATGGCACTGGTTATTTTGACCTTCATCCGTCGTTGGTTGCCAAACCCAACCTTGTCTTACCGTGTGGTACTGTTGGTGGCATTGTCATTCAGCATGATTGATGCGGCGAAGGTGGCTGGCTTTAACGTCCATGCGTTTGAAATTCTGCCATTGTTTGATTACGGCATGGCATGGTTGATGCCAACAGCGATTGCATTGGTGATCACCTGCTTCATGGGCGCGCGAAAAGCAAAGTCTGTCGAGCAAACGAGTCAGACAGCCTAATGGTTAGGTAAAGCCATTCAGATAAACAAAGAGGGATGCCCATGGGCATCCCTCTTTTGCTTGGTGACCAGTGTTCATGACAAAGGTCAGTGTTTACAAAGATTCGCTGTATTCCGTCAGGATCTGCTCACACCACGTGGTGATGCGATCATCGCTCAGTTCGTACTGACTGTCTTCGTCCAGCGCCAGACCGACAAAGAAATCGCCGTCTTCCGTCAAGGCTTTGGAGGCTTCAAACGCGTAGCCTTCGTTCGGCCAGTAACCGACAAATTGTGCGCCCGTTGGCAGCAGTTTGTCGTGCAGCATCCCCATCGCATCAAGGAACCACTCGGTGTAGCCTTCTTGATCGCCCAAGCCATACAGCGCCACGGTTTTACCGTTCAGGTTCAGCCCGTCCAGTTGTTCCCACACGCTTTCCCAATCTTCTTGCAGTTCACCAAAATCCCACGTGGAAATGCCTAAAATCAGCATATCGTACTGATTCATGGCAGTGAGCGCTGCCTCTTTAATATTGTGGATCTCAACCAAATCAGCCCCGATGCAGGCGCGGATTTTTTCCGCGGCCATTTCGGTATAACAGGTAGTAGAGCCATAAAATAAGCCAATCTTCATGCTGCGTGTCCAATATGTTACGGAAGATGATGGAGAGCATATTACCTATCGCACGGCTATCTTTCATCACCTTTCCCTGCATGGTTACATTTGACGGCAAATCGACTACCATTGCAGTACTGTTTATATATCCATGTGTTTGATGGCGACAGCGCCGAAAATGGGCCGTATTTCCTTGAGGTAGTAGTGGAAAATGATGAAGTGATCATCGAGCGTTTTCTCGATGCGATGTGGATGGAGCGCGGGTTATCGGAAAATACCCTGACCTCTTACCGCAATGATCTCAAAAAGCTGCAAATGTGGTTGGGTGAGCAGGGATCCCGCCTAGAAACGGTCAGTGTGGATGATCTTCAGCGGTATCAACAATGGCTGCATGATGCCGATTACAAGCAGACGTCGCGTGCGCGTATGTTGTCGGCGATCCGCCGCCTGTTTCAATACCTGTATAGGGAAAAAATGCGCTTGGATGATCCCAGCGCGTTGTTGATCAGTCCGAAGTTACCCAAGCGTTTGCCGAAAGATATCACCGAAGAGCAGGTATGGGCGCTGCTGGATGCGCCGGACTTGAACGATCCGGTGGAGTTACGCGACAAAGCCATGCTAGAGCTGTTATACGCGACGGGCTTGCGTGTGACGGAGTTAGTGAGCCTGACCATGGAAAATGTCAGCTTGCGTCAGGGCGTGGTGCGCGTGACCGGTAAAGGGGACAAAGAACGCTTGGTGCCGATGGGGGAAGACGCCATTGATTGGATTGAGCAATTTATTCAGCATGGCCGCCCAGCGTTATTGGGGGAAAAAACCTCTGACGTGGTGTTCCCGAGTAAGCGTGCCCAGCAGATGACACGCCAGACGTTTTGGCACCGTATCAAACATTATGCGGTCATTGCGGGCATCGACAGTGATAGCTTATCCCCGCACGTGATGCGCCATGCCTTTGCGACTCACTTGTTGAATTACGGGGCAGATCTTCGCGTGGTGCAAATGTTATTGGGCCACAGCGATTTGTCGACCACGCAAATTTATACCCATGTGGCGACCGAGCGATTGAAACAACTGCATCAGACGCATCACCCTCGCGCGTAGCGCACACAAAGCACGCATAAAATGTTGTAAAGCGTGATACTAGTCCCGTTATTGTCAGATTGGTTATACTCCAGTGATGAGATATTTAGGGCGTGCTGAAATTATTTTGTACTCTCAGGGTCATATTTCTAAGTGGACGCTGATCGGTACGTCGAAGACGGCCATGCCTTGTCTGATACATTTGTGTTTATCTATTTAGTGAAAGGAAAAGTTAATGCGCTTTTTGGGCCGTACGTTACTTGCAACCGCTGTGGCAATGACAGCTTTTACCGCTTCGGCAAAACCGGATGAAGCGGCAATCAATAACAAATTGAGCAGTCTGGGTCTGAAGCCTGTCGAAATCAGCGCGTCACCGGTATCTGGCTTAAACGAAGTCGTGACTGACCGTGGTATTTTGTACATGAACGATGACGCGAGCTACTTCTTGGCGGGCAATCTGTTCAAGAGCGAAGACGGGGCACAGCCTGTGAACCTGACTGAGCAAAAAATGGCGAAGCTGAACAAAGATAAACTGAAAGGGATGGAAGATGAGATGATCGTCTATCCAGCCAAAGATGAAAAATACGTGGTGACGGTCTTTACCGACACCAGCTGTGGTTACTGCCGTAAGCTGCACAACGAGATGCAAGCGTACAATGATGCCGGCATCACTATCCGTTACCTGGCGTTCCCTCGTGGCGGTAAGAACTCACGTAACTTCAGCGAAATGAGTGCGATTTGGGGTGCCAAAGATCGCGCCAAAGCGATGCACGATGCGAAGAGTGGTACGTTTGACCAAAGCGGCCCGAAAAATGACGACATGATCATGCAGCAGTACGATCTGGGTGTGGCCATGGGTGTATCAGGCACGCCGGCGTTGGTACTGGAAGATGGCACCATGTTGCCGGGATACCAGCCAGCAGCTACGCTGCGTAAGATGCTCGACAGCCGCAGCTAATACGCGGGTCATCACGGCGACGTCGCCGTGATGGGCTCACCGTTAAACAGCCCGCCCACACACTTAGTTCGTGTGTAGGCGGGCTGTTGCGTTTCTGCGATATTTTTTTACCGTCCATTCGTGCCCCTTATTTCGCGGCACCCTTCTGCTCTGCGGCATAATGTCGGGTGTGTTCACTATCTGTGGCATGCTCAATCCGTCATCTTGTGATAACGTGGGTATACAGTGATTTTTCTTTTCTTCTCTCTGCCAGCAGACGTGCCCCATGATTGAAATAAAACGCCGCCCTGAGGCGGACACCAGCCAGTTTACTGATGCCACCCCGCCGTTATTACAGCGGATTTATGCCAGTCGCGGGATCACCTGCGAGGCGGAGCTTGAGCGCGGCGCCCGCGGGCTGCTGGGCTACGATCAACTGTTTGGCATTCAGCCAGCGGTGGATTTGTTAGTACAAGCGCTGGCTGAACAACGCCGCATTATCGTGGTCGGGGATTTTGACGCCGATGGGGCTACCAGCTCCGCGTTATCGGTGTTGGCCCTGCGTATGCTGGGTTGCCGTAATGTCGATTATCTGGTGCCTAACCGGTTTGATGACGGGTATGGTCTGAGCCCGGAAGTGGTTGAGCAAGCCGCTGCCCGTGGCGCAGAGATGATCATGACGGTGGATAACGGTGTCTCTTCCATTGCGGGTGTGGCAGCGGCGAAAGCCAAGGGCATGCAAGTGCTGGTGACCGATCACCACTTACCCGGTGATACCTTGCCGGACGCGGATGCGATGGTGAACCCGAACCTGCACGCGTGTGACTTCCCGTCCAAAGCCCTTTGTGGGGTGGGGGTCGCGTTTTACCTGATGTTGGCCTTGCGCGCGACGTTGCGCCAGAGCAATTGGTTTAGCGATCAGGGGATCAGTGAGCCGAACTTGGCTGAGTTGTTGGACTTAGTGGCATTGGGCACCGTGGCCGACGTGGTGGCACTGGATGGCAATAACCGCATCTTGGTCCACCAAGGATTACAACGTATCCGCGCCGGTAAGTGTCGTCCCGGGATCCGCGCGCTGATTGAAGTGGCGAACCGCGATCCCGCCAAGCTGGTGGCGAGTGATTTGGGCTTTGCCTTGGGGCCGCGTATCAATGCCGCTGGGCGCTTGGATGACATGTCGTTCGGGGTCGAGTTGTTATTGTGTGACAACATTCAGGCCGCACGCCGCATGGCGACCGAACTGGATGCGCTCAACCAGACCCGCAAAGAAATCGAACAAGGCATGAAAGAAGAGGCCTTGGCGATTTGTGAGCGGTTGAAATTCAATCAGCAAGACATGCCGTACGGCTTGGTGTTGTTCCAGCGTGACTGGCACCAAGGGGTGATCGGCATTCTGGCCTCGCGCATTAAAGATCGTTATCACCGCCCGGTGATTGCGTTTGCCGATGCGGGCAATGGGGAAATCAAAGGCTCATGCCGTTCGATCCCCGGTTTGCATATGCGTGATGTGTTGGATCTGATCGACACACAAAATCCGGGCATGATCCTGAAATTCGGCGGTCACGCCATGGCGGCGGGTTTAACTATTCAAGACACCCAGCTTGAAGCCTTCAGTCAGGCGTTTGATGCGGCGGTGCGTAACGAGTTGGATGAAGCCGCGCTCCAAGGTGTGCTGCTGACCGATGGCGAATTGCAGCCACAAGAACTGAGTATGCCAACCGCCGAGCTGTTGCGCGCCGGTGGCCCATGGGGGCAGCAATTTCCTGAGCCGATGTTTGACGGACAGTTCCGCCTGTTGCACCAAAAACTGGTGGGCGGCAAGCACCTGAAGATGATGTTGGAACCCGTTCACGGGGGCTGCGTGATTGATGCCATTGCGTTTAATATAGATTTACGCCGCTGGCCAGATGCTTCAGTGCAGCAGGTTGAGTTAGTCTATCGTCTTGATGTCAATGAGTTTAGAGGCAACAGCAGCCTGCAGTTGATGGTCGAACACATGGCCGCCCTGTAACCCCTACGTCGTCATCAGTGGCACGGTTTGTTTAGCCGCAAGCAGAGCAAACCGTGCATTGCAACCCCGTCGCCACGCTGTTTCTGTGACTGGGCTTAGAAAATAAATTCACAGATTCCCTTTCTTCCCCCCTGTATATTCTATCTACAATTCGATAGAATCCTTCGGTTATGTCCATTTCGGCTATGAAGAGTGGCAATGTTCGAGATTAATCCTATTAAAAACCGACTTGAGGATGTGTCAGCGCGTACTGATATCCTTAGGGGGTACCTTTGACTATGATGCTAAGAAAGAGCGTCTAGAAGAGGTCAACGCAGAATTAGAGCAACCTGATGTGTGGAACGAACCTGAGCGCGCCCAAGCGCTGGGTAAAGAACGTTCTGCATTGGAAGCGGTTGTCGATACCATTGATCAGCTAGACCAAGGCGTTGAAGACGTTGAAGGCCTGCTTGAGTTGGCGGTAGAAGAAGAAGACCAAGAAACGTTTGACGAGATCGAACCTGAACTGGCTGAGCTTGAAGCGAAGTTGGCGAAGCTTGAGTTCCGTCGTATGTTCTCTGGCGATCACGACGGCTCTGATTGTTATATCGACCTTCAAGCGGGTTCAGGCGGTACTGAAGCGCAAGATTGGACGTCAATGATGCTGCGCATGTACTTGCGTTGGGCTGACGCCAAAGGCTTCAAGACAGAAGTCATTGAAGTGTCTGACGGTGATGTTGCCGGTCTGAAATCGGTCACTGTCCGTATTGCGGGTGAGTACGCTTACGGCTGGCTACGTACCGAGACCGGTGTACACCGTCTTGTGCGTAAATCACCGTTCGACTCCGGCGGTCGTCGTCATACCTCATTTGCATCTGTCTTTATCTACCCTGAAGTGGATGACAACATCAATATCGAGATCAATCCTTCTGATCTGCGTATCGATGTGTACCGTGCTTCTGGCGCGGGTGGTCAGCACGTTAACACCACCGAATCGGCCGTACGTATTACCCACGTACCGACCAACACGGTCGTACAGTGTCAGAACGACCGTTCTCAGCACAAGAACAAAGACCAAGCGATGAAGCAGTTGAAAGCAAAACTGTTTGAACTTGAGATGCAAAAGCAAAATGCTGAGAAGCAAGCCAATGAAGACTCAAAGTCTGACATTGGTTGGGGTAGCCAGATCCGTTCTTACGTACTGGATGACTCTCGCATTAAAGATTTACGTACTGGGGTGGAGAATCGTAACACCCAAGCAGTACTGGACGGCGACTTAGACCGTTTTATTGAAGCCAGCCTGAAATCAGGTCTGTAACCGACACTGGTTTAAACATGTAAGGGTTAACCCATGACTGATCAATTACTAGATGAGAATAAGCTGATTGCTGAGCGTCGCGCGAAACTGGATATGATTCGCGAGAACTGCAAAGCAAACGGCCATCCGAATGATTTCCGTCGCGACAGCTTAGCGGGCGATCTTCAGGCTAAATTCGGTGAATTGAGCAAAGAAGAACTGGAAGAAGCGGGTCACGTAGTGGCTATCGCGGGCCGTATCATGGCTAAACGTGGTCCATTCCTTGCTATTCAAGACGTGTCTGGTCGCATTCAGGCTTACGCTGACAAAGCGGTTCAGGGCGAACTGAAAGAGAAATACTCAGGTCTGGATATCGGTGACATCATCGGTATTAAAGGTGCGTTGCACAAGTCAGGCAAAGGCGACCTGTACGTGAACATGGAACAGTACGAGCTACTGACCAAAGCACTGCGTCCGCTACCTGAAAAATTCCACGGCTTGACCGATCAGGAAATGCGTTACCGTCAGCGTTACGTTGATTTGATCGTGAATGAAGATTCACGTAATGCCTTTAAGATCCGTTCAAAGCTGATTTCAGCGATCCGCCGTTACATGGAGTCAAAAGACTTCATGGAAGTGGAAACGCCAATGATGCAAGTGATCCCGGGTGGTGCGTCTGCACGTCCGTTTATCACGCACCACAACGCGTTGGATCAGGAAATGTTCCTGCGTATCGCGCCTGAGCTATACCTGAAGCGTTTGGTTGTCGGCGGTTTTGAGCGTGTGTTCGAAATCAACCGTAACTTCCGTAACGAAGGTCTGTCTCCACGTCATAACCCAGAATTCACCATGATTGAATTCTACATGGCGTACGCGGATTACAACGATCTGATGGATCTGACGGAAGACATGCTACGCACTGTCGCGGTTGAAGTGCTGGGTAGCTCTTCAATGCCTTACGGCGAGCACACCGTTGAATTCGGCGGTCAGTACACGCGCATGAGCATGCTAGACGCGATCAAACACTACAACCCTGAACACGCTGACATTCAAGCGCTAACGTACGACCTTGTGGCTGACCGTGAGCACATGGCGAACATCGCACGCAGCTTGGATATCTACGTTGAGAAGTTCTGGACCTGTGGTCAGCTTCTGGAAGAAATCTTTGGTGAAACCGCTGAACCGAAATTGATGCAGCCAACGTTCATCACTGAATACCCAGCAGATATCTCGCCATTGGCACGTCGTAACGACAACAATGCCTTCATCACAGACCGCTTTGAGTTCTTCATTGGTGGCCGTGAAGTGGCAAACGGTTTCTCTGAGCTGAATGACTCGCAAGATCAAGATCAGCGTTTCAAAGCACAGATGAACGCGAAAGATGCGGGTGATGATGAAGCGATGTACTACGACGGCGACTACATCACAGCACTTGAGCACGGCCTACCGCCAACAGCGGGTCAAGGTATCGGTATCGACCGTTTGGCGATGCTATTTACCAATACGCACACCATCCGTGACGTCATTCTGTTCCCGGCAATGCGCCCACAGAACAACGGCTAACGGCTTTTGTGATGAAAAAACCACTCTTCGGAGTGGTTTTTTTTTGCCTGTGGTTCACGGTTTTTTGTCTGTTGTTCATGGCGTGATGGTAGGCGGACATGAAGCGGGGCACCGCTCGTTACACATATTCGTGCGATGAGTCGCAACCAAAAAGGCAAGCGTAGTACGAGAATGTGATGTTTTCACCGGTGTCGCATGTTTTTTTTGACATAGCATGACTAGCTATAATTTTGATAGTAAACAAGTTGCATTTAAATGATCATGCAACATATGATCAATGGCATGAGTATGGAGTCCTTACCGTAGTTGGTTGCTATGGTCCGTTGCGCATCTTGCAGGGGGCGGTGGCAAGAAATAGTAGTTGGATGAATATGGTGAAAACAAATAGCCCAGTACTGGGAACACTGGTGGTGTTAGGTGACGGTGTATGTACATGGCTACCGGCTTTGGAAAAAGCGGGGTGGCAGTGTCATCGTAGTCTGGACCTGCGTGCCGCCGATCGCTTGTTGCTGGAGACCGGACCGTGTATTGGGGTGGTGGATGTCACCCGGGATAATTTTAGTCTGCAAGGGATCGCCGGTGTTGTGAACCGCAACAAGCAAGCGCGTTGGCTCGCGTTAGTGCGGGATGATCAGCTCTGTAATGATGCGATTTGCCAGTTCATCGTCAACTTCTGTGTCGACTACTTTACGACCCCCGTACCGGAATCTCAGCTGCTTAAAACCATCGGCCATCAGCTGGGTATGTTGCAATTAGAACGCCGCGTGTGGCCCGAGTTGGGCCAGTTTGGGCAGCATGGTTTACAGGGCGAGCAAGCGGCGATGCAAAAGCTGCAGCACCAGGTGAAGCGGCTGGCCATGACCGATATGCCGGTGTTGGTACTGGGGGAAATTGGCACCGGAAAAGAGCTGGTCGCGCAAGCGATCCATCAAGCCTCTACCCGCGGGAAGTCTGCCTTTGTCACCGTCAATTGTGACGAGGTGGAGTCCGATTGGTGCGTGCCCGTGTTGCCCGATAACCAAGCGCAATGTTGTTTCTCTGCCGCGGAAAACGGGGTCTTGTTCTTAGATGAAATCGCCTTGTTAGACGATGCCTGTCAGCAAGATATCTTACGTTTTCTTGAGAGTGACGCCTTCACTACCACGTGTGGCCGTGCTATTCGCCCCAATGTACGTTTAATCGTCTCCACCCGCTATTCATTGGATGACCTACTGGAAGCGGGCACCTTGCGTGATGATCTTTACTACCGCCTGAATACGTTCCGTTTAACCGTGCCCGCCCTGCGTGAGCGCGGCGGAGATATTCAATTGTTGGCGGAATTTCTCTTGCTCAAATTTGCCCGTCAGTACAACAGTCCGGTTAAGCAGTTGTCCGCGAAAGCCAGCCAGTTATTGATGAATTATTCTTGGCCGGGGAACGTGCGAGAATTAGTGGGTCAGATCAAGCGGGCCATTTTGTTGGCTGACAGTAAAGTGTTGGATGTGGAGCATTTTGATTTGCCACGCATTAACGATGATCGCCAGAGTTTGAAGACCATCCGTGAAGAATCAGAGCGGGGGGCATTGTTGGCGGTGCTGGAAAACAACAAAGGGCAGATCTCGGCGGCAGCCAGAGAGCTGGGAGTATCACGCGCGACCATGTATCGCCTGCTCAATAAACATGATTTGGTGCCACCGCCGCGTCACTTTCGACAAAGCTAGTTGTGTCACTTCGCCCCCCAAGCAACGTGTGCAAAGGCGGTCATTCTCGACGTAAGCACTTACGCTAGCATTTTGGCGATAGGGAGAGCATTATTTTACATCCTCCCGCTTACTCTCTTTGCCATCAGCACAATATGGTTTTCCTCATTTTCAATGTGTTAGGCGGTTGTTTTTTCACCGCAGGCCATTACAATGAACCTTCATTCTCATTTCAACCCCCTGTTATTGGAGGAACACATCATGCTAGATAAACGCCTGACATTGACCTGTTTTTCCGATAATACGGTAATGTATTCACACCATTAACTTATTCGTTAATTGCTGTGTAAATAGGCCGCGGAGTACTGTCGCGGCTAGTTAAGTATTACTTATGTTGTCAGCCTGATACGGCAGTCCTGCGTCCTGAATTTAATTAAATTTATTAGGAGAGCATGACCATGCGCCAATCAGTCTATTTACGACTTGCCGTTTTTTTTGTTCAACTGGATTTTCAGCGTGAAGATACCCACTGGCGTCAGCAGCATCGCCGGATTCATGTCCATCTGCCGCATCTTTCAGCCCATTTGCTGAGCGATATTGGTATTGATCGTGACTCGCGTATTGCCAGCGACCGATTATCAACCCCGGCTAGTCGTAAGGTGCGTCACCTTAGACGTGTACACCGACCGCGATTACTGACGTAATCAGTCCCCCTGTTGTATGACGGCAGGGGGGGAGCGAGAAAATCAAAAGCCCCCGTCCTGTGACGGGGGCTTTTTTGTAGTGCGCAGTCTGTGACAGCTTATGGGCACGGGTTGGAGTATTGCACGCCCACAGCATGCAGATCGGCCATGACGTCCTCGCTCAGGTGGAGATCGATACTGGCAATATTGGCCTCCAGTTGGTCCAGTGTGGTCGCCCCAATTATGTTACTGGCGACAAACGGCCGTTGATTAACAAACGCCAAGGCCATTTGAGCGGGATCGAGGCCGTGCTTGTGCGCCACATCAACGTACGCTTGTGTGGCCGCGATGCCTTGGGGATTGAAATAGCGCGAGAAACGTTCAAACAAGGTACAGCGTGCTCCGGCTGGGCGCGCCCCTTGCAGGTATTTGCCACTCAGGGCACCAAACGCCAGTGGTGAATAGGCCAACAGCTCGACCCCTTCATGGTGGCTGATCTCAGACAAGCCCACTTCAAAGCTGCGGTTCAGCAAGTTATACGGATTCTGGATGGTCACGACTCGCGGTAAATCATGCTTTTCAGCCAGCTTCAAAAACGACATCACGCCCCATGGCGTCTCATTGGACAGGCCGATATAGCGTACTTTGCCTGCCCGTACGAGGTCTGCCAGTGCGTCGAGTGAATCATTGATCGTGACGCCGGACTGATCGTCTTTCGGGGTGTAGTTGAGCTGGCCAAAGCAATTGGTTTCCCGTTGTGGCCAATGCAATTGATACAAATCGATGTAGTCGGTGTGTAAGCGTTCAAGGCTGGTTTCTACCGCATCATGAATGTTGCGGCGATCGAGCGCCATGTCGGGGCGAATATACGGCAAGCTGCGTGGACCCGCGACTTTGGTGGCGAGAATCACTTTGTCACGACGGCCGGTTTTTTTCAGCCAGTTGCCAATGTAGCGTTCGGTCAGGCCTTGTGTGTCAGCCTTGGGCGGGACGGGGTACATTTCTGCGGTATCAATGAAGTTAACGCCGCGTTCAAGGGCCAAATCGAGCTGACTGTGGGCCTCTTTTTCGGTGTTTTGTTCACCAAACGTCATGGTGCCAAGACAAATTTTGCTGACTTCCAGATGGGTGTTCGGGATCGTGTGATAGTGCATGAGTCCTCCTTGGACGGCGTGCGTAACCGATAAGCCATGATTTGACTATAACGTGATGCCGCCTTGCTGAGAAGCCGGGTTTTCGCGGAGGGAACTTGCTGACTGACAGGAACTGACCAATAGTTAAAAACAGTTATTGTTCATCAGGGTAACGGTTCGTCACCCGCACGTTAGGGCACGCTATGAAATTGTCACAGTTAAAACATTGGACGCAGGCCAATACGGGCACATTGCCCCATTGCATTGTCACCAGTTATGCGGGATGTGCTGACTATTTGATGGAGGTGGAATACAAGCACCATCTTGAGCCATTGAAAAATGACGCCGGGGAGATGGTACGGTTTCAAACGTTAGATCAGGTCGGTGAGTTGTTGCGGCCGCTGGGGATCACGTCGGTGACGTTGCGCGTCACCGATCCGTATGACGAGTTTTCCCCGGATGGTCAGTTTTCTTCCTGCCGGGAAGACATGACGATCGCTTTGTAGTTGGATCGTTTTGTCGTGGTATAGCCTTGTCGTGGTATAGCTGTCGTCGTATGGCAGTGCGGCATGCCCATGCGAGAGCGGCCTAATAATGAAAGCCGAAAAATCAGAGAATAAAGTAACGCTCAAGCAAACCCGCAGTGAACGCGGTTTTGAGGTAAAAGCCCCGCGGCAAGGTTTTGATCGGCTGACCATTCGCGCCATAGGCTTCGGTTAAGGCCCGGCTGTTGGCCGCTTTAGGACGAAGCTGTAAAACGTCCCCATGGCGAGCCGTGATCTGCTCGACGCGACCCAGAACGATCATGTCCATCAACTCTTCCCAGTCTTGGCGTAGTTGTTGTTCCTCATCGGCGGACGGACGCCAGAGTAAGGGCGAGCCGACATGGCGTTCAGCCAATGGGATTTCACGTTCGCCTTCGACGGGGATCCAAAGCACGTGGGCGAGCTTATGGCGAATGTGGCTATTTTCCCAGTTCAAGCCCTGTAGTCCAATTAATGGGGCGACACAAACGAAGGTGGTTTCAAGTGGCTTGCCGTTATAACCGATCGGGATGGTTTTGAGTTCAATGCCGAGTTCGGCAAAGTCAGGGATCGGTTTGCTGCCCGCACTGGCGCCTAAGTGCCATTCCAGTAATTGGCCGACCCAGCCTTTATCGCGTTTGAGATCGGGTGGGGGAATGATCCCTGCTTCTGCGGCTAATTCACCCAATGTCATGCCTGCAAGTGCATGCGCCCGTTCAAGCAACGCCTGTTCAGTGGTGGGAGTGGGCTTGGGAGGCAATTTGTCTACAGGTTTCATAAGATCATCGTATCGTTGGGTCTGTGGTCATCGCGTAGGATTTTATCATAGTGAAAGACACTGCGGGTGGGTAAAAAAACGGCGAAGCCGTGCGTCAATACCGCACGATCACTGGGATTGCTGCGAGGCGTGACGGTTGATGTTGACGGGTGTTTTTGTCTATCACTATGAAAATACGTCATTTTATCGAGTGCTTCATACGATCTTCGTAAAAGGCGAGGTTTGTGATGGGCGAGGTGGGAATGATCTTCTCTGTTTAGTTATCCACAAGGGAGGTAGGCAAATTTCTTTATAATCAATAATATGGATAAATACACAGGGGTTTGGTGGTATTTTAAACGCATAAGAGAGGGTTTTTTATGCGGTTATTGTCGTGTGGTGTGGATAAGGGCGTTATTGTTCGATCTTTGACCGCTCGCCTTGTGTCGAGTGTGGATCCAAAGTGTGATCGATTTGTTTTTGCGTTATTTTGATTTTATCTTATTGTTTTAATGTGATTTGTTTTTTGCGTCTGTTGGTAATTTCAACAGTTTAGCAGTGTGAAGATCCTGTGGTATTCGCCCGTTTCATGGTTTCTTCACAAATCTATCCACAGAAAACGTGTATAAATGTGGCCTAGGTCTCATTTGATTGTTTATAAAAAAAGCACCTGTGTGAAGTTATCCAGAATATGCGGCTTTGGTAGGAAAAAGACGTGATAAATTAGAATGTTTGTTTACCCGTTGCACTGACTATGAAAAAATCACAATTAATAGAGATTTATATTGAGGTCGTCCAGTGATTGATGGCGATGGATACCGCCCGAATGTGGGTATTGTGATCTGTAATAGCCATGGCGAAGTATTCTGGGCTCGACGATATGGACAACATTCCTGGCAGTTTCCGCAGGGCGGGATTGATGAGGGGGAAACCCCTGAGCAAGCCATGTATCGGGAACTCTACGAGGAAGTGGGACTAACCAAGAAAGATGTGCGAATTTTGGCGTCAAGTCGCCATTGGCTTCGTTACAAACTTCCTAAACGGTTAGTTCGCTGGGATTCTAAGCCTGTTTGTATCGGCCAAAAGCAGAAGTGGTTTCTGCTCAGTCTAGAATGTGATGAGTCAAAGGTGAACATGCAGCGTGGCACGACACCGGAGTTTGATGGTTGGCGTTGGGTCAGCTATTGGTATCCGGTGCGGCAGGTTGTGTCCTTCAAGCGAGACGTTTACCGGCGTGCACTAAAAGAATTTGCCGCAATGGCAATGCCGTTTAAAGAGCGAAAAGACCGCAAAAAGCGCCGGATTAATCGAGGATAAACGCGGTAAAGAGGGAATAGGGCAAAGTATGCTGACGCAACTGAGAGAAATTGTTGAAAAAGTGGCCAGTGCCCCAAGCCTTCTTGATGCGCTTGACCAGTTAGTGGTGAGTACGTGTCAGGCGATGAAAACAGACTGTTGCTCTGTGTATATCGCCGATCACAAGCGTCGACGCTACACCCTAATGGCGACAAAAGGTTTAAAAAAGCCCTCCCGTTACACGGGCCTTGCGTTTGGCGAAGGGCTGGTCGGGCTGGTCGCTGACAGGGCAGAGCCTATCAACGTCGCCGATGCGCGTCATCACCCCAATTTTAAGCGTCTCCCGGGCACGGGAGAGGACGCATTTCGCTCGTTTTTTGGTACACCGATCATCCACCAGCGTCAGGTGTTGGGGGTATTGGTGATCCAACAGCGTGAACAGCGTGAGTTTAATGAGGGTGAGGAATCCTTTATGGTGACCTTGGCCGCTCAGCTCGCGGTGCTGCTGGCGCATGCCAAAGCGCAGGGGATGTGGCCGGATCAACACAACGGTTTACACTTGCAAGGCTCGGCGGCATCGACCGGTGTGGCGGTTGCCCGTGCATGGTGGGACGATAACCAACCCCGATTGGAATTGGTTGCCCCCGCCTCCTGTTTAGATCGCGAAGCGGAACAAGAACGCCTGAGCATTGCCATTGAACTGGCCAGTGCCGAGTTTCGCCGTCTGCGTAAACGCTTTGACAGTGAACTGCAAAAAGAAACCCTCGCGATTTTCGACCTGTTCAGCCATTTGTTGAATGATCCTATGCTCCGCAAAGATCTGTTTGGCAAGGTCGCCAGTGGTGACTTGGCGGAATGGGCGATCCGCCAAGTGGTGGAGACGTATTCAGCCCGTTTCACCAACATGAAAGACGAGTACCTCAAAGAGCGTGCGCAAGACATTCGCGAGCTCGGGCAGCGTTTACTCTATTTCCTCAACAATGACGCTGCGACCGAACACCAGTGGGATGAACCCGTGGTGTTGCTGACCCGTGAACTGACCGCCGCCATGCTGGCCAGCGTGCCGCGTGATAAACTGGCGGCGGTGGTGTCGCAAGAAGGGGCCGCGAACTCGCATGCAGCGATTCTTTCCCGTGCACTAGGGATCCCCGCCATCATGGGGGTGGATTTTGTGCCGGAGAAAATCCATGCCTGTCAGGTCATTGTGGACGGCTACCGGGGGGATTTGCTGGTTAACCCCAATCGCCATGTGTTGGCGGAATACACCCGTCTGTTACGCGAAGAAAACGAGTTGGCAAAAGTGGTGGAAGTGGGCTTGGACAAGCCGGCTGTGACCCGTGATCAACAGCGCATCAATGTATTCCTTAATGCCGGTCTCAGTGCTGATACCAGTATCGCGGTGAATCGCGGGGTGGATGGTGTGGGTCTTTACCGTACCGAAGTGCCGTTCTTGTTGCAGCGCAGTTTTCCCTCGGAAGAAGAGCAAACTCACCAGTACCAGTCGATTCTGGCGACGTACCCGAATAAACCGGTGGTGATGCGTACCTTAGATATCGGGGGGGATAAGCCGTTACCGTATCTGACCATTGAAGAAGATAACCCGTTTTTGGGCTGGCGCGGGATCCGTTTTACCCTCGACCATCCCGAAATTTTTCTGATCCAAGTGCGTGCCATGCTGCGAGCCAGTATTGGGCATGACAACATGGACATTTTGCTGCCGATGATCTCCGGTATTGCCGAGCTTGATGAGTCGATTTTGCTGATTGAGCGGGCCTACGCGGAAGTGGCTAAAGTGGCGGAAGCGCAAGGTCATACCCTGCGTCGGCCACGGATTGGGATCATGATTGAAGTCCCGTCCATTTTGTACCAATTACCGGTGCTGAAAGGACGCGTCGACTTTATTTCGGTTGGCAGTAACGACTTAACCCAATATTTACTGGCCGTTGATCGGAACAATGCCCGGGTTGCCGGTGTCTATGATGCACTGCACCCTGCCGTGATCCATGCACTTAAGCACATTATTACTGCGAGTCAGCAATTGCAGATCCCCGTGAGTGTGTGCGGTGAGTTGGCTGGTGATCCGATCGGGGCTTTGCTGTTGGTGGGTATGGGCTATCGCTCACTCAGTATGAATACCCGTAATGTCGCCAAAATCAAATATATCCTTCGCCACATTTCACTGGCGGAGATGGAGGAACTGGCGCAGTATGCACTGTCAGCCACGTTCGCTGATGAAATTCGAACCCAAACAACGGCCTTCGTCGATAGCCATGGATTGGGTGGCTTAATCCGTGCGGGTAAATAGAACATCATGGTAGACATGTGGAACAGCGTCATGGCGGGTGAGGCCGTGTACAGCAATGCGTTGTGGGCGTTTGCATTTTGTTTGGGGCTGGGCGCCGTGGTCGGTGTGTTAGCCGGTCTGCTGGGGATCGGGGGCGGTTTGCTGGTGGTGCCCGCGTTGGTTTGGTTGCTGCCTTTGGCAGGGATTGAAAGCCAACAAGTCATGCACATGGCGTTAGCCACATCGCTGGCCAGTATCGTGATGACCTCTGGGTCATCCGCGCGTAATCACTACCGATTAGGCAATATCGACTTTGTGGTGGTGAAAAGCCTCGCCCCCGGCGTGATTTTGGGCGGCTTAGGCGGCAGTGTCGTGGCCGAATTGGTGCCCAGTGACAGTTTGCCGCAAATTTTTGCCATAATTGTGTTACTACTGGCGGTACAAATGCTGCTTTCCATGCGCTTTACGGGCAACAAGCCGTTACCCGGCGCCGGTAAAACCTTTTGTGCCGGTGGTGTGATTGGGGTGTTGTCGAGCCTAGCGGGCATAGGGGGGGGATCGTTAACTGTCCCTTTCCTTAACTGGCATGGGGTAGAGATGCGCCGTGCGATCGGCTGTGCGTCTTTTTCCGGGGCACTGATTGCGGTTGCGGGCATGGTTGGCTTTATTGCGGCAGGTGCCGGGGATGAGGCCTTACCGCCATTGAGCGTGGGGTATGTGTATGTGCCTGCACTGGTGGGTATTGCGATCACCTCTATGTCCACGACTCGTTTTGGGGCGGCGTGGGTGAGTCGCTTACCGACCCCGATGCTGAAAAAAATATTCGCGGTTTTCTTGCTGTTTATTAGTGCGAAAATGTTTATGGGATAATGCATCACAGAGACTCCCCTCTGTGTGACAGATTGAGATAAGTAGAATGAGCCAAGGTTTTTTAACGTTCCCGACGATTGATCCTGTATTGATTGAGATCGGGCCGTTGGCCATACGCTGGTATGGCATGATGTATCTATTGGGATTTGTGTTTGCCATGTGGTTGGCAAACCGTCGCGCGGATAAGCCGGGCAGTGGTTGGACACGCGATCAGGTCAGCGATCTCCTGTTTGCTGGTTTCTTGGGTGTGGTCTTGGGTGGCCGTATTGGTTATGTCCTGTTCTATAACTTCGACATGTTCCTTGATAACCCATTGTACCTGTTCAAAGTGTGGACGGGCGGCATGTCATTCCACGGTGGCTTGCTGGGTGTGATCACCGCAATGTTCTGGTATGCCCACAAGCATAACCGTACCTTCTTTAACGTGGCAGATTTCATTGCCCCACTGGTACCGTTTGGTTTGGGGGTCGGCCGTTTGGGCAACTTCATTAACGGTGAGCTATGGGGCCGTACCACGGATGTGCCGTGGGCGATGGTGTTCCCAACCGGCGGACCGCTGCCGCGTCATCCGTCGCAGCTGTACGAATTCTTCTTGGAAGGCGTGGTGCTGTTGATCATCTTGAACGTGTTCATTCGCAAACCGCGTCCAGCGGGGGCGGTGTCAGGCTTGTTCTTGCTGGGCTACGGCAGCTTCCGCTTTATCGTGGAGTACTTCCGTGAGCCGGATGCGCAGCTAGGTTTGTTTGGCGGTTGGATCAGCATGGGGCAAATCCTGTCGCTACCGATGGTGATCGCCGGTGGCTTGATGCTGTTGTGGGCCTACAAGTGCCAGCCAAAGAGCAAAGCCGCGTAATCACGCATGATCTTAAGCATGAAAAAGCGACCCTCGGGTCGCTTTTTTTGTTGGCGCAGAATGAGAGTCGCAGAGATTTTGAACAGTGGTAGGTTAGAGGTAGAAAGCGGCATGCCAAAAAGGCACGAATTCTGTAGAATCATCCACAATTGTATTAAAGCAGTAATGAAGGCCAGCAGGACATGAAACAATATTTAGCCCTTTGTCAGCGCATTGTTGATGACGGCGTATGGATTGAGAACCAGCGCACCGGTAAACGTTGCCTGACCGTGGTAAATGCCGATTTGAATTATGATGTGGCGAACAATCAGTTCCCGCTGATCACCACGCGTAAAAGCTATTGGAAATCCGCCATTGCAGAGCTACTGGGTTATATCCGCGGTTACGATAACGCGGCGGATTTCCGTGCACTGGGCACCAAGACCTGGGACATGAATGCTAACGACAACACGGCATGGCTGAACAACCCGCACCGTAAGGGTGAAGACGATATGGGCCGTGTGTACGGTGTGCAGGGTCGTAGCTGGCAGAAAGCCGATGGTTCAACCATCGATCAGCTGCGTAAGATCGTGGATAACCTGACAAAAGGTATCGATGACCGTGGTGAAATTCTGACGTTCTACAACCCAGGTGAGTTCGACATGGGCTGTCTGCGTCCGTGTATGCACACACACACCTTCTCACTGCTGGGGGACACCTTGTACCTGACCAGCTACCAGCGTTCGTGTGATGTGCCGTTAGGTTTGAATTTCAACCAAATTCAGGTGTACACCTTGCTGGCCTTAATGGCGCAAATCACCGGTAAGAAGCCAGGACAGGCGTACCACAAGATCATCAACGCCCATATCTACGAAGATCAGTTAGAGCTGATGCGTGATGAACAGCTCACGCGTGAGCCATTCGCCTCGCCACAGCTCATCATCAATCCGAAGATCAAAACATTGGAAGACTTGGAAACGTGGGTGACCATGGATGATTTCGAGGTGGTCGGTTACCAGCATCACGATCCGATTGCTTACCCGTTCTCTGTGTAAACGTCAGGCTTCACGATGAAAACAAACGGGAGAGAACAGAGGTTCTCTCCCGTTTTTTCTTTTCGTCTAAACGCAAAAAGCCCCGCATTATGCGGGGCTTTTTATTATCTGTGTGACAGCGATTAAGCGGTCAGTGCAAGGATAGCACTTGGGATGAAAACGAATACCATACCAATGTAACCCGCAACTGCTGCTTTGCTCTTCGTACCTAGGTCGCCTAGGAAGAAAGCGCCCTTCAGTGGTAGTTCACGTAGGAACGGTACACCGAAGATTAAAAGAGTTGCCAGCAAGTTGAAGCATAGGTGAACCAGTGCAATCTGTAGTGCGAACACTGCGAATGGACCGGTTACTGCAGTTGCTGCAAGTAGCGCTGTGATACACGTACCGATGTTAGCACCTAGGGTGAACGGGTAAACGTCACGGACTTTCAGTACGCCAGTACCCACCAGTGGAACCATCAAGCTTGTTGTCGTCGAAGAAGACTGTACCAAGATAGTGACGATAGTCCCTGAAGCAATACCGTGTAGTGGACCACGACCAATGGCGTTCTGTAGCATGTCACGTGCACGGCCAACCATTAGCGTACGCATTAGTTTACCCATTGCAGTGATAGCAAGGAAGATAAGACCAATACCTACAGCGATCATGATAATACCCGCTGTTGTGTCGCTCAAGCCGCCCAGTGGCATCTTGACAAGGTCAACACCTGGCGATGTTAGCGCTTTCATGAAATCCATACCGTTCATGCTGAGATCACCGGTCTTCATTAGCGGAGATACTAACCAGCTTGATAGTTTGTCCAATAGGCCAAACATCATTTCTAGCGGTAGGAAAATCGATACAGCCAACAGGTTGAAGAAGTCATGCACGGTTGCACTTGCAAACGCACGACGGAATTCTTCTTTACAACGCGCATGGCCAAGGCTTACCAATGTATTGGTCAGCGTAGTACCGATGTTAGCACCCATTACCATTGGGATTGCCGTTTCAACAGGCAGACCACCAGCAACAAGACCAACAATGATAGACGTTACTGTGCTTGATGACTGAATAAGCGACGTCGCTACCAGACCGATCATCAAACCAGCAATAGGATGAGAAGCAAACTCAAATAACGTTTTAGCTTGTTCACCAACAGAAAGTTTAAAGCCGCCGCTTACAATAGAAACAGCAACAAGTAGAAGGTAAAGCATGAACGCTAGGTTTGCCCAGCGGACCCAACGCATAGAGCTGCTCATAGGCTGTTCAGCAGTAGTGGCTTGGGTAGTCATAATCATTTCTCCGTGACAGGGATATGTCATTAGGGTTTCATTTGTTTGAAATCTGGTGGCGATGGTAGAGATCGAATATTTCAGAAATATGACACTGACTGTCACAAAGTCGCTTTGTGATTATTTTGTGAGCTATGGCGGCACTTTGATGCGTATAATATTGTTTGCTTGAAATATAAGTGCATGATATTTATAGGTTTAAAGAAGGGTAATAAAAAGTGGAATTAGTGAATATTTTTTGCTGCTTTTTGAGGGTTATTTAGTTTTATTTAGCAGGGAGGGCACAATATGACAGTGAAATCCCTCAAATATGACAGTAAAAAGCAGACGGTGCGGTTATAGCTTAAGATTAGGGGTGATACCTCGGTTTTTCCGATCTTTATCTTCTAAACAAACGATTTAACAGTTTGGTGCTGTGACAGCTAAACTAATTTTACATTTTATTTGTGCTATTTGTTTCACGCAAAGGAGTTCCGGTCGATGACCGATGCTATTCGTAAGTTTCTGAAATTAGAGTCTGCTGGTGGGATCATCCTGATCTTCGCGGCTTTGATTGCAATGATTATTGCCAACTCGCCAATGGCGGATTTATACAACACGGGTCTGTACACGTATGTCGCAGGCTTGTCAGTGTCTCATTGGATCAATGATGGTCTGATGGCGGTGTTCTTTCTTCTGATTGGCCTTGAAGTAAAACGAGAGCTGATTGAAGGGGCGCTGAATACCAAAGAGAAAGCGATTTTCCCTGCCATTGCTGCCGTGGGCGGTATGTTGGCCCCCGCGCTCGTCTATGTTGCCTTTAACTTTGCCGATCCGATGGCGATTAAAGGGTGGGCGATCCCAGCGGCAACGGACATTGCGTTTGCCTTGGGGATTATGGCGCTGTTAGGCAGCCGTGTACCGGTGACACTGAAAGTGTTCCTGTTGGCACTGGCTATCATTGATGACTTGGGTGTGATTGTCATTATTGCCTTGTTCTACAGCAGCGATTTGTCGACATGGGCATTGGCTGTGGCGTTCGCGGCAACGACAGCCCTCTTTATTATGAATACGAAAAACGTGACCAAGTTGTCTTGGTATTTGATTGTCGGCGCCATCTTGTGGGTGAGTGTCTTGAAATCAGGTGTTCACGCCACCTTGGCGGGTGTAGTGTTGGGCTTTGCTATTCCACTGTCGGGTAAAGACGGCGGTCACTCAGATGAAGAGTCCCCACTGAAGCACCTGGAGCATGTATTGCACCCGTATGTGGCCTTCTTTATTCTGCCGGTCTTTGCGTTTGCCAATGCCGGTATTTCATTGGACGGCGTGTCCATGGAAGGTTTGACCGCGATGTTGCCACTGGGTATTGCATTGGGTCTGCTGATTGGTAAGCCACTGGGTATTTTCACGTTTAGCTACGTGGCAGTAAAAGCCGGTGTCGCCAAGATGCCAGAAGGCATTAACTTCAAGCACGTCTTTGCAGTATCTGTGTTGTGTGGTATCGGCTTTACGATGTCTATCTTTATCTCGTCGCTGGCCTTTGTCGGCGCACCAGAAGACTTTAGTACGTATTCCCGTCTGGGGATCTTACTGGGGTCAACGGTCTCAGCCGTTGTCGGTTATGTGTTGCTGAGCCGTACGTTACCAAAAACGGAGGTGTAACATGAAACGCTCTCTTCTTATCCTGTCCATGATGATGTCGTCACTTGCGGTGGCGGCACCGAATTACGAAAACTGCGGGCAAGACAGCAATAGCGACATTTGCCAAGCGTATTTTGCTGGATTGAATCAAGCGCAACCTGTACTTGAAACCGCCTCAACGGTGAAGCAGGACGATACATTCCGTTCACGGGCATTGGAGCAGCGTGTAGGAGAGCGTTATCGTAAGATGGAGTTGATTGACCAAGTGTCTGATCCCTCCACCCAGCACTGATATTTCTCCCGTTTTAATCGGGAAGAGAGTTGATGCACCCAGAAGCTCGGCGTAAGCTGGCTTCTGGGTTTTTTCTTTTCTGGGGATCGCTAATCGGCTCCCCGTGACAAATGGCAGTGCAATGTCTCATCTAAACTATAACCACCTTTATTACTTCTGGATGGTGTGCAAACAAGGATCGGTGACCAAGGCGGCGGATGCCCTGTTTTTGGCGCCCCAAACCGTGACAGGCCAAATTCGCGCGTTGGAAGAGCGGCTCAAAGGTAAATTGACCAAGCGCGTCGGCCGTAACATCGAACCGACTGAGTTGGGGCAGCTGGTATTCAAATATGCCGATAAGATGTTTGATCTGAGTTATGAGATGTTAGATATCGTCAACTATACCCAGCGTGAAAACGTGCTGTTAGAAGTGGGCGTGGCGGATGCGTTGTCTAAGCGCCTTGTCAGCAAAGTGTTAATGGAGGCCTTACCCGACGATGAACGTATCCATTTACGGTGTTACGAATCCACCCACGAGATGTTACTTGAACAGCTCGCCCAGCATAAGTTGGACATGATTCTATCCGACTGTCCGGTGGATTCCAGCCAGAGTCCAGGACTCTATAGTAAGAAGCTGGGCGAATCGACCATGAGCTTCTTCTGTACGGAACCCGACAAAGTGTTCAATTTCCCTGCCTGCTTGGAAGAATACAAGTTGCTGATCCCCGGTCGCCGTACCGCGATGGGCCGTAAATTGCATCATTGGTTCGATCAAATGGGGATCACCCCGAACATTTTGGGCGAATTTGATGATGCCGCGCTGATGAAAGCGTTTGGGTTGTACCAGCAGTCTATGTTTGTGGCGCCTTCTATTTATGCCGCTGAGCTTGAAGAGGGTAGCAACATCCGTGAAGTGAAGCGCATTCGTGAAATTCGCGAAGAATATTACGTGATTTTTGCTGAGCGAATGATCATGCACCCAGCGGTAAAGCGGATCTGTGAGGCAGACTTTGGAAAAATGTTTAAATAACGTTGCGGGATCTGTGTGTTTACCTCAAAGTTCCCACCATTCGGCTAGAAAATCCTGCGCAAATTAAGTACATTAGCATTAACTTAATTGAGAGAGGGTCGCCGGATGGAACTTGAACATATGGCGAAAAATGCCCCAAAGGCCGTCGCCCTGCTCAAAGCCATGGCCAATGAGCGGCGTTTGTTCATTCTGTGTTATTTACTGGAAGAAGAAATGTCGGTCGGGATGATGAGCGAGAAGCTGAGGTTGAGCCAGTCGGCGTTGTCACAGCATTTGGCGTGGCTACGACGTGATGGCCTCGTCGCTACCCGTAAAGAGGCGCAGACGGTCTACTATCGACTTAAAAGCGATGAAGTGAAGGCGATGATTCAATTGCTACACAGCATGTACTGTGGCTCAGAAGAGGCATGAGTCCGTGGGGTACGATGCGTCAATAATCAGCGCGTTTGAGACACAAACAGCAGATATAAAAAAACCGGCCTAGGCCGGTTTTTTTTAGCAACATCAAAAACTCAAATTAAAGAGCTTTGATTTTCGCAGCTAGACGAGCTTTGTGACGTGCAGCTTTGTTAGCGTGGATCAGGCCTTTAGTAGCCATGCGATCCATAACAGGTTGCATATCAGCGAAAGCTTGTGTTGCAGCTTCTTTGTTGCCAGCTTCAATAGCTGAAATTACTTTCTTGAAGAAAGTACGCATCATAGAACGACGGCTAGCATTGTGCTGGCGACGTTTCTCTGAAGTAAGCGCACGTTTCTTAGCAGATTTGATATTTGCCAAGGGTATAACTCCAAAACTTGGTGCGGTGACAATTTAAGGCCGAGGACTATGCCTCTTAAACCGAACATTGTCAAATGATTTGTGCAAATAACCGCCTAACCAATTGAATTGGCGCTTGCGGAATAACACGGTTAATATGGCGACAGATTTTACCAGCATTTGGGTTCAGAAGTCACCTTTTGGGGCCATCTTTATGAGGTTTTTTTTGTGAGCAAGCGTCTTTTGCGCTCAGGACTGATTGTCAGCACAATGACATTGGTCTCTCGAGTGCTTGGTTTGGTGCGTGATGTGGTGGTGGCAAACCTGATGGGTGCGGGGGCTGCTGCCGATGTTTTCTTCTTTGCAAATAAGATCCCGAACTTTTTGCGGCGGCTATTTGCAGAAGGGGCGTTCTCGCAAGCCTTTGTCCCCGTCCTAACGGAATACCATGCCGCTGGCGACATGGATCGTACCCGTCAGCTGATTGCGCGCGCATCGGGCACATTGGGTGTGATTGTCACCGTGGTGACGTTATTGGGGATTCTCGGCTCGGGTGTGGTCACGGCGTTGTTTGGCGCCGGGTGGTTTCTTGACTGGCTCAATGACGGCCCAGCGGCCCCTAAATTTGAGTTGGCGAGCTTCTTGCTCAAAATCACCTTCCCGTATTTGTGGTTCATTACCTTCGTGGCGTTGTCGGGCGCGATCCTGAACACGTTAGGGAAATTTGCCGTCTCTTCTTTTACGCCTGTGTTCCTGAACGTAGCCATCATTGGGTGTGCATGGTTTGTGGCACCTCAGTTGGCACAACCGGAAATCGGTTTGGCGATCGGTGTGTTCCTCGGCGGCTTAATCCAATTTTTATTCCAGATCCCTTTCTTATATAAGGAGGGAATGCTGGTAAAACCGAAATGGGGTTGGCGTGATCCTGGGGTGGTAAAAATTCGCACCTTGATGATCCCGGCGTTGTTTGGGGTGTCGGTCAGTCAAATCAACCTGTTATTAGATACCTTTATTGCCAGTTTCCTCGCGACGGGTTCGATCAGTTGGTTGTACTACTCAGACCGTTTGTTGGAATTCCCGCTGGGTCTGTTTGGTATCGCTATTGCTACCGTGATTTTGCCCGCACTGTCGCGCAAGCATGTGGATCAAAATGCGGAGCACTTTGCCCAAACCATGGACTGGGGCGTGCGCATGGTGCTGTTGCTGGGCTTACCCGCGATGCTTGGTTTAATGGTTTTGGCCAAACCGATGCTGATGGTCTTGTTCATGCGCGGTGAGTTTACGCCAATGGATGTGGAAAATGCCTCGTTGTCGTTATTGGCTTACGCCTCCGGCTTGCTGAACTTCATGCTGATTAAAGTGTTGGCGCCGGGTTACTACGCCCGTCAAGACACCAAAACACCCGTGAAGTACGGCATCATTGCCATGAGCACCAACATGGTCTTCAATGCGATTTTTGCTTATTTCTACGGTTATGTGGGCCTTGCCATGGCCACGGCGCTGTCGGCGTTGGTGAATGCCGGTTTGTTGTACCGTGGTCTGCATATCGGTGGGGTGTACCGCATCAGCAAAGCGACCCTCGCGTTTGTCGGCCGCTTGGTGGTCGCGGGCGTAGTGATGGTCGCGACGTTATTGCAGGCATTGCCGGCGATGAATGAATGGCTGGCGTGGTCTTTCTTGCACCGCGCGGCATGGCTGGCTGGCTTGATCGGTATCGGTGCCATGGTGTACCTGATTGCCGTGCTGGTGCTGGGGATCCGCCCGCGTCACTTACGTGCGGCGGTCTAAACCTGAGAACGGCAGCAGAGAGGGCCTCTCTGCTGCTTTCTTACCAACGGCTGCCTAAGAAAAGGGCAGCAAAGCCGGGGGTAAGGTGATTCAGATTGGTATGATGGGTTGAGAGTAGTATATAATCCGTCAGTTTTTCACTCTGCGATAATGAACATGACGCATGGAATTGATCCGAGGAATACATAATATCCAACCCCAGCATCGCGGTTGCGTGCTGACGATTGGTAATTTTGATGGTGTGCACCTAGGCCACCAGGCGGTCTTACGTCAGGTCATGGCGAAGGCAGACGCCTTAGGCTGTCCCGCGACAGTCATGAGCTTCGAGCCCCAGCCTCAGGAGCTGTTCGCAGGTGATAACGCCCCCGCACGGTTAACCCGCTTTCGTGACAAATATTTACAGCTTAAGCAGATCGGCCTCGATCGTTTTCTGTGTGTGAATTTTAATCACCATTTTGCACGCCAAACGGCAGAAGATTTTGTCCACCGCTTGTTGGTTGAGCAATTGGGTGTTAAGTTTCTGGTAGTTGGTGATGATTTCCGCTTCGGTCAAGGCCGCAAGGGGGATTTTGCCATGCTGGAAGCGGCCGGTAAGCGCTATGGCTTTACTGTCGTCAGTACACAAAGTTTTTGTGTCTCACAGCAACGTGTCAGCAGTACCGCGATTCGTCAGGCATTAGCCGGCGATGAATTGGCACTGGCTGAGTCCATGCTAGGGCGTCCATTTGCAATCAGTGGGCGCGTCTCTCATGGGCGGAAACTTGGGCGAACGATCGGCTTTCCGACCGCAAATGTTCCGCTCAAGCGCCGGGTGTCTCCGGTGTCCGGCGTGTATGCTGTCGACGTCTATGGCGTGGCAGCGACCCCGCTACCCGGTGTCGCTAATGTTGGTCGTCGACCAACCGTCAACGGTGTCCGCCGCCAACTGGAGGTACACCTGTTTGATTTCCAATCTGATCTTTACGGAGCGCAGATTGAGGTCGTGCTACGTCATAAGTTGCGCGACGAAATAAAGTTTGAATCATTTAGTGCACTACAAGCACAAATCGAACGTGATGCCCAGTTAGCACGGGTGTGGCTGACTGAGCGTAATAATGTCCAACTTCGCCCAAGTAACGGAATCGAGAATCAATGAGTGACTATAAAGATACCCTGAACCTGCCTGAAACAGGGTTTCCGATGCGAGGCAACCTAGCTCAGCGTGAGCCTGCAATGCTTAAGCGTTGGTATGATGAAGATCTTTACGGTGAAATTCGTAAAGCCAAGAAGGGTAAAAAATCCTTCATCCTCCACGATGGCCCTCCCTACGCCAACGGTGATATTCATATTGGTCACGCGCTAAACAAGATTCTTAAAGACATTATTATTAAGTCAAAGACTCTGTCTGGCTTTGATGCACCGTATGTACCGGGTTGGGATTGCCACGGTCTACCTATCGAACTGATGGTAGAAAAGAAAGTCGGCAAACCAGGCCAGAAAGTAACCGCGGCGGAATTCCGTGAAAAGTGCCGTACTTATGCGGCCGGTCAGGTCGAAGGCCAGAAAGAAAGTTTCATGCGCCTAGGTGTTCTGGGTGAGTGGGACAAGCCATACCGCACAATGGACTTTGGTACTGAAGCGAACATCATTCGCTCTCTGGGCAAAATTGCCGATCAAGGCCACCTACTAAAAGGCTTTAAGCCTGTTCACTGGTGTACAGACTGTGGTTCTGCACTGGCTGAAGCGGAAGTGGAATACAAAGACAAAGTCTCTCCGTCTATCGATGTACGCTTTAAAGCGGCAGACGAAGCAGCAGTGCTGGCTAAATTTGCACTGACGGAAGGCCACGAAGGTCACGGCGATATCTCTATCGTGATCTGGACAACAACGCCTTGGACACTGCCTGCAAACCGTGCGGTCTGTCTGCGTGACGATCTTGAATACGTACTGGTTCAAGTAGAAGGCGAGCAGCCTGAGCGTATCATCGTTGCTGCTGAGTTGGCGAAAGACCTGATGGATCGTGCCGGTATCGAGCATTTCCATAACCTGGGCTTCACCAAAGGTGCTGATCTTGAATTGGCCCAGTTCCAACACCCATTCTACGATTTCACTGTCCCTGCGATTCTTGGCGATCACGTAACGACTGATTCTGGTACGGGCGTGGTACACACGGCACCTGGCCACGGTCAGGAAGACTTCGCGGTGGGTCAGAAGTACAACCTAGAAGTGGCGAACCCAGTGGGTTCTAACGGCGTTTACTTGTCTGATACGCCGTTGTTTGCCGGTCAGCACGTGTTCAAAGCGAACGACGCGGTGGTTGAAACGCTAAAAGAACATGGCGCATTAATGCACCACCATGCTTACGAGCACAGCTACCCACACTGCTGGCGTCACAAAACGCCAATCATCTTCCGTGCAACGCCACAGTGGTTCATCTCGATGGATCAAGCTGGCTTGCGTGCGAAAGCATTGGAAGAGATCAAAGGCGTACAATGGATGCCGGAATGGGGCCAGAGCCGCATTGAGAGCATGGTAGAAGGCCGTCCAGAGTGGTGTATTTCACGTCAGCGTACGTGGGGCGTGCCAATCGCACTGTTCGTTCACAAAGAAACACAAGAGTTGCACCCTAACTCACCAGAGCTGATTGAAAAAGTCGCGAAACTGGTTGAGCAGAAAGGCATTCAGGCATGGTGGGATCTAGACCCTGCTGAGCTAATGGGCGAAGCCGATGCAGCAAACTACGAGAAAGTACTCGACACCCTAGACGTATGGTTCGACTCAGGTGTGACGCACTTCTCTGTGGTAGATAGCCGCGAAGAATTCAACGGCGCAAGCGCTGACCTGTACTTAGAAGGTTCGGATCAGCACCGTGGTTGGTTCCAGTCATCATTGATTTCATCGGTAGCGATGAAAGGTGTGGCACCGTACAAGCAAGTATTGACGCACGGTTTCGTGGTCGATGGCCAAGGCCGTAAGATGTCAAAATCTATCGGTAACGTTGTGGCACCAAAAGATGTGACCAACAAGCTGGGTGCAGATATTCTGCGTCTTTGGGTTGCCTCAACGGATTCAACCGGTGAAGTCGCGGTTTCTGATCAGATCCTAAACCGCAGTGCGGATGCGTACCGTCGTATTCGTAACACCGCACGTTTCTTGCTGGCAAACTTGAATGGCTTCAACCCTGAAACCGATATCGTTCCAGTCGAAGAGATGGTGGCGTTGGATCGTTGGGCTGTGGGTCAAGCGAAAGCCGCACAAGAGGCTATCGTTGCCGCGTACGGTGATTACAACCTACACACAGTGACGCAGCGTTTGATGCAGTTCTGTTCGGTTGAAATGGGTTCATTCTACCTAGACGTGATCAAAGACCGCCAGTACACCGCGAAACGTGGTGGCCACGCACAGCGTAGCTGTCAGACCGCGCTATACTACATCGTAGAAGCGTTGGTACGCTGGATGGCACCTATCATGTCGTTCACTGCAGATGAAATCTGGAACGACATGCCAGGTCAGCGCGACAAGTTCGTGTTCACTGGCGAGTGGTATGAAGGTCTGTTCGGTTTGTCTGATGACGAAGCAATGAACAACGAATTCTGGGCTGAAATCCAGAAAGTACGTGGTTCTGTGAACAAACTGCTAGAAGCGGCGCGTAGCGAGAAAGTGATCGGCGGTGCATTGCAGGCAGAGTTAACCTTGTCTGCGACACCGGCATTGGCAGACAAACTGCGCCTATTGGAAGACGAGCTACGCTTTGTATTGCTGACCTCGAAAGCCGATGTGGTTGTCGTTGAAAGCCAGCCTGAAGGCGCGCAAGCGACTGACGTTGAAGGTTTGTTCGTGACCGTTAAAGCCTCTGAAGCGGCGAAGTGTGACCGTTGTTGGCACCACGTTGCTGATGTTGGCACCATTGCCGGTCATGAAGAAGTGTGTGGCCGCTGCGTGAGCAACGTAGACGGTGATGGCGAAGAGCGTAAGTTTGCCTAATGACCAAGTTATCGCCTGAAAACGGGATACCGCTGAAACACTCTGGCGTGCGCTGGCTTTGGCTAGCGGCGCTGGTGTTTATCATTGATATCGCCAGTAAGCTGTCGGTCATGAACAGCATGGAATACGGTTGGCCTAACCGTATTGAATTGCTGCCATTCTTCAACCTGCTCTATGTGCACAATTACGGTGCGGCATTTAGCTTTTTGAGTGATGCGGGTGGTTGGCAACGTTGGTTGTTTACGGCGATAGCCTTGGGCGTGTGTGGCATGTTGACGTACTGGATGCGTAAACTGCCTGCCACACATAAACTGGCTAATGTCTCTTATGCGTTGATTATCGGTGGTGCACTGGGCAACTTGTTTGACCGTTTGTACCATGGTTTCGTGGTGGACTTTCTGGATTTTTATGTCGGGAATTACCACTGGCCTGCGTTCAACATTGCCGACATGGCAATTTGTATCGGCGCTGGCTTGATCATTCTGGAAGGCTTTTTGTCTGACAGAAAGAAGCAAACCGTGAAGCACTGATCCACACCGCGTGAAAACCTAAAGCGCCGTCCGTTGATACGGGCGGCGCTTTGTTGTTAAATGGACGTAACAAAACCGTCTTTCGACTCACCATCATGAAGGGATCCCACATGTCAGTCATTACGGAACGCAGTGAAGTACTTATGCATTTTGCCATTAAACTTGCCGATGGCTCAGTGGCCGATTCGACGCAAGCGAGCGGGCGACCGGCAAAATTTCGGATGGGTGATGGCAGTTTGACCGTCAACTTTGAAAAGTGCCTGTTAGGGCTCGCCATCGGACAGAAACGCCAGTTTGAGTTGGCGCCGGAAGATGCGTTTGGCCTGTCTAATCCCGACAATATTCATCATCTGGATCGGGCGAAGTTTGGTGTCGAGGCACCGGCGGAAGTGGGCAATATTATTGCGTTCTCGGGCCCTGATGGGCAGGACGTTCCGGGGATCATCACCGATGTGACGGGCGATTCGGTGACCGTCGATTTTAATCATCCTCTTGCAGGACAGCGTGTAACGTTCGACGTTGACGTTGTCGCAATTGAAAATGAAGAGCTGTAAGTCATGAAAATCTTACTCGCAAACCCGCGGGGTTTCTGTGCCGGTGTTGACCGAGCGATCAGTATTGTAGAGCGTGCACTGGAACTGTATCAGCCGCCGATTTATGTCCGTCATGAAGTGGTGCATAACCGCTTTGTGGTGGAAGGGCTGAAACAGCGTGGTGCGGTTTTTGTTGAAGAGCTGCATGAAGTGCCCGATGACAATATCGTGATCTTCTCTGCACACGGTGTGTCGCAAGCGGTACGTAATGAAGCCAAAGCTCGTCAGCTAACGGTGTTTGATGCGACATGCCCGTTGGTGACCAAAGTGCATATGGAAGTGGCGCGCGCCAGCCGCCGCAATATGGAAGTGGTGTTGATTGGCCATGCGGGTCACCCAGAAGTGGAAGGCACCATGGGGCAGTATGCCAGCGATACTGGTGGCATGTATTTGGTTGAAAAGCCAGAAGATGTGGCCACGCTGACCGTCAACGATCCAAGCAATCTGCATTATGTCAGCCAAACCACCTTATCAGTGGATGAAACGGCGGATGTGATTGATGCGCTGCGCCAGACGTTCCCAGGCATTCAGGGACCCCGTAAAGACGATATCTGTTACGCGACCCAAAACCGCCAAGATGCGGTACGTGAAATGGCAGAGAGCGTGGATGTGATGATTGTGGTGGGGTCAAAAAACTCCTCCAACTCAAACCGTTTGCGTGAACTGGCTGAAAAACTCGGTACGCCGGGGTATTTGACGGACTGTCCGGAAGATGTGGATGCACAGTGGTTTGCGGGTCAAACCCGTATCGGGATCACGGCAGGAGCGTCAGCACCGGAAGCCTTGGTGAACCAGATCATCGAGCGTATTCAAACCTTAACGGGCGCCTCGGTGGAAGAACTCAGTGGCCGTGAAGAAAATATGTTCTTTGAAGTGCCGCGCGAGTTGCAGGTAAAGAACCTCTAACCTCGAACATATCACTGTCCCGTGCGTGATTGTGCAACCGGTTAATGATGCCTCATTGAAAGCCCTGGCCTTGCCAGGGCTTTTTTTATTGCCGTCAACAAGCTACATTGGGGCAAAGTGAAACACATACTCAACTAAGGGAGAACTTACCCCATGGTAAGAATTGCGATTGCTGGTGCGGCGGGACGCATGGGTCGCCAGCTACTCAAAGCCACCCATTTGTCAGAGCACGCGGCATTAGGGGCAGCCACAGAGCGTTCAGAGTCGACGTTGGTGGGGGCCGATGCGGGTGAACTGGCTGGGATCGGTGCCGTTTCGGTAGCGATTGTGGATGATTTGGCGAAAGCCGCGGATGACTTTGATGTCTTGATTGACTTTACCGCACCCGTGGCGACATTAGCCAATATTGCGTTTTGCCAGCAGCATGGTAAGAAAATCGTGATTGGTACCACCGGGTTCTCGGAAGAAGAGCGTGCGCAGATCGATGCCGCTGCTGCCGTCATACCCGTGGTGATGGCCCCTAACTACAGTGTGGGCGTGAACCTCGTCTTTAAGCTGTTAGAAAAAGCGGCCAAAGTGATGGGGGATTACTGCGATATCGAGATCATCGAAGCCCATCATCGCCACAAAGTGGATGCCCCTTCTGGTACCGCGATCGGAATGGGTGAAGCCATCGCAGGCGCGATGGGGAACAAGCTCAGTGATGTTGCGGTGTATGCCCGCGAAGGGATCACTGGTGAGCGTAGCCGTGATGAAATCGGCTTTGCCACGATCCGTGCGGGTGACATCGTGGGTGAGCACACCGCGATGTTTGCTGATATCGGTGAGCGTGTTGAAATTACCCATAAAGCGACCGACCGCATGACATTTGCCAATGGGGCGGTTCGCGCCGCAGTATGGCTTAATGACAAGCCTGCCGGCTTTTATACCATGCAAGATGTACTGAGCTTGGATCAACTCTAACGCATAACCGGTCAAAAACGCCGCATTATCGATACCCCTTTCTCGAATATCGCCAAGGGGTATCCTTTTTTCTTGTTATTCGCCTCTCAAATCCCTCATGAATAAATAGTGAATATCGTTGCCGTGCTGCAGCGTGTATTTACCTGTATTCTCACGCTTAAAAAACACATAAAAAACTGCTTCTTTTGTCTTGTTGGTTTCATTCTTCCCGTTTTTTTCTTGAAACTCGCAATTAAGTTGGCGATTTTTTCTGTTTATATGTCTGTTTTTTGTTTTTTGTTTTTGTTGGATTTGCGCAAACGATAAAATTTTTAATGATGAAAATTGCGGCAGTTTAACGATGGGTTTTCTTGTTATTATTGCGCCTTAGTGGTGTTTTAGTGGCTAACTGCCTATAAATAAATTTATTTTTAGCCGCATTGTTGACAGCGCAAACGGTCGCCTCTAAAATGCGCGCAATTTGTCAAAAATCTTCTTGTTGTGATGGTTGACATGGTATTGAATGGGTAATTGCAAGTTTATCTGTTTCTGTTGCATTTTTATTTATTTTGGAGGTTGTCTTGAGCAAATCAGCGCTGTTAGTCCTGGAAGATGGGACAGTGTTCCGCGGCGTGTCCATTGGGGCAGATGGTTCGGCCGTTGGTGAAGTTGTTTTTAATACCTCGATGACGGGGTATCAGGAAATTCTCACCGATCCCTCCTATTCTCAACAGATTGTGACACTGACTTATCCCCATATTGGCAACACCGGCACCAATGCCGAAGACGAAGAATCCTCCTCTATCCATGCGCAAGGCTTGGTTATCCGCGATCTCCCACTGATTGCTTCTAATTTCCGTAATGAACAGTCCCTTTCTGATTACCTCAAATCTCAAAACATTGTCGGCATCGCTGACATCGATACCCGTAAACTGACCCGACTATTACGCGAAAAAGGGGCACAGAACGGCTGTATCGTGGCAGGTAACAATCTGGATGAAGCATGGGCATTGGCACAAGCGAAAGCCTTCCCGGGTTTGAAGGGGATGGATTTGGCGAAAGAAGTGACCACGGCGGAAACCTACACGTGGAAACAAGGTTCATGGACACTGGAAGGCGGCTTGCCTGAAGCGAAAGATGACTGCGAGCTGCCATACCACGTTGTCGCGTATGACTTTGGTGCGAAACGCAATATCCTGCGCATGCTGGTTGACCGTGGTTGTCGCCTTACGGTAGTGCCGGCACAAACGTCAGCGGAAGAGGTGCTTGCACTGAACCCGAACGGTGTCTTCCTATCCAATGGCCCGGGTGACCCTGCGCCATGTACGTACGCCATTGAAGCGACCAAAGTGTTCCTAGAAAAAGGCCTGCCGATTTTCGGTATCTGTCTGGGGCACCAAATTTTGGCACTCGCCAGTGGTGCTGAAACCGTCAAAATGAAGTTCGGTCACCACGGTGCCAACCACCCAGTGAAAGACTTGGATCGTAACGTTGTGATGATCACCAGCCAGAACCACGGTTTCGCGGCAGATGAAGCAACGCTACCGGATAACCTGCGAGCGACGCACAAGTCATTGTTTGATGGTTCTCTACAAGGTATTCACCGTACCGACAAGCCTGCATTCAGTTTCCAAGGCCACCCAGAAGCAAGTCCGGGTCCGCTTGATGCAGCGCCTCTGTTTGACCACTTTATCGACCTTATTAAGCAGCACAGCGCCTAAGCCGGAGTAGTAAGCAATGCCAAAACGTACTGACATTAAAAGTGTTCTAATCCTGGGTGCTGGCCCAATTGTTATCGGTCAGGCTTGTGAGTTTGACTATTCAGGCGCCCAAGCCTGTAAAGCCCTACGAGAAGAAGGCTACCGCGTTATTCTGGTGAACTCGAACCCTGCAACCATCATGACCGATCCGGACATGGCGGATGCAACGTACATCGAGCCGATTCACTGGGAAGTGGTGCGCAAGATCATTGAAAAAGAACGTCCAGATGCGGTTTTGCCAACCATGGGTGGCCAGACGGCACTGAACTGTGCGCTAGACCTTGAAAAGCACGGCGTACTGGCTGAGTTTGGCGTCGAAATGATCGGTGCAACCGCAGACGCGATTGATAAAGCAGAAAACCGTTCGCGTTTCGATAAGGCAATGAAATCTATCGGCTTGGCGTGTCCGCGTGCCGATACGGCTCAAACCATGGAAGAGGCGTATAAAGTCCTCGATATGGTTGGCTTCCCATGCATTATCCGCCCATCGTTCACCATGGGTGGTACGGGCGGCGGTATCGCATACAACAAAGAAGAGTTCGAAGAAATCTGTCGTCGTGGCCTAGATTTGTCACCGACGAACGAACTGCTTATCGATGAATCCCTGATCGGCTGGAAAGAGTACGAGATGGAAGTGGTTCGCGATAAGAACGACAACTGTATCATTGTGTGTGCGATTGAAAACTTCGATGCGATGGGTATCCACACGGGTGACTCCATCACCGTTGCACCGGCCCAAACGCTAACGGATAAAGAATACCAAATAATGCGTAACGCCTCTTTGGCGGTACTGCGTGAAATCGGCGTAGAAACGGGCGGTTCAAACGTCCAGTTTGGTATCAACCCGAAAGATGGCCGTATGGTTATCATCGAGATGAACCCACGTGTATCTCGCTCTTCAGCATTGGCGTCAAAAGCAACGGGCTTCCCGATTGCCAAAGTGGCGGCGAAACTGGCGATCGGTTACACCCTTGATGAGCTGATGAATGACATCACAGGTGGCGCAACACCGGCATCGTTTGAACCGACTATCGACTACGTTGTTACCAAGATCCCTCGCTTCAACTTTGAGAAGTTTGCCGGCGCAAACGACCGTCTGACCACACAGATGAAGTCAGTGGGCGAAGTCATGGCCATTGGTCGTAACCAACAGGAATCTTTGCAAAAAGCACTGCGCGGTCTAGAAGTTGGCGCGAATGGCTTTGATGAGATGGTTGACCTTGATGCGCCCGATGCCCTAACGAAGATCCGCCACGAGCTAAAAGATGCAGGTGCTGAGCGTATCTGGTATATCGCGGATGCGTTCCGTGCCGGTATGTCGGTGGATGGTGTCTTTAACCTGACCAATGTGGATCGCTGGTTCTTGGTTCAGATTGAAGAGTTGGTGAAGCTAGAGAATGCAGTGAAAGAAGGCGGTTTTGCCGGTCTTAACGCTGACGTACTGCGCAAGTTGAAGCGCAAAGGCTTTGCGGATGCCCGTCTGGCTAAGTTGCTGGGTATCGCCGAGTCTGAAATTCGTAAACTGCGTGACCAGTATGATATTCATCCAGTGTACAAGCGCGTGGATACCTGTGCGGCAGAATTCTCGTCTGACACGGCTTACATGTACTCGTCATACGATGAAGAGTGTGAAGCGCAGCCAACCGACAAAGACAAGATCATGATCTTGGGCGGCGGTCCAAACCGTATCGGCCAAGGTATCGAATTCGATTATTGCTGTGTACACGCGTCGCTAGCGCTGCGTGAAGACGGTTACGAAACCATTATGGTGAACTGTAACCCTGAAACGGTTTCAACCGACTACGACACGTCTGATCGCTTGTACTTCGAGCCGGTTACGCTGGAAGATGTACTGGCTATCGTACGCGTTGAAAAGCCAAAAGGTGTGATTGTTCAGTACGGTGGCCAAACGCCGCTGAAACTGGCGCGCGCACTGGAAGCAGCGGGTGTGCCTATCATCGGTACTAGCCCGGATGCGATTGACCGTGCCGAAGACCGTGAGCGTTTCCAGCAAGCCGTTGACCGCCTAGGTCTGCTACAGCCGGAAAATGCGACCGTGACGACCATGGAGCAAGCGATTGAAAAGTCGAAAGACATTGGTTTCCCATTGGTGGTTCGCCCGTCTTACGTACTGGGTGGTCGTGCGATGGAAATCGTGTATGACGAAGCCGACTTGCGCCGTTATTTTAACGAAGCCGTGAGCGTATCGAACGAATCACCAGTGTTGCTTGACCGTTTCCTTGATGATGCGATTGAAGTCGATGTGGATGCGATTTGTGATGGTGAGCAAGTGGTTATCGGCGGCATCATGGAACACATCGAACAAGCGGGTGTTCACTCGGGTGACTCAGCCTGTTCTCTGCCCGCTTATACGCTGAGCAACGAGATTCAGGATGTGATGCGTGAGCAAGTGAAGAACCTTGCGTTTGAGCTGGGTGTGCGTGGTTTGATGAATACGCAGTTTGCCGTGAAGGACAACGAAGTTTACTTGATTGAAGTGAACCCGCGTGCGGCACGTACGGTACCGTTCGTGTCAAAAGCAACGGGTGCACCACTAGCGAAAATTGCAGCACGTGTGATGGCGGGTCAGTCGCTGGAATCACAAGGTTTCACCAAAGAAATCATTCCACCGTATTACTCAGTGAAAGAAGTGGTGTTGCCATTCAACAAGTTCCCGGGTGTTGACCCACTGCTTGGCCCTGAAATGCGCTCAACCGGTGAGGTAATGGGTGTGGGCAATACGTTTGCTGAAGCGTTTGCGAAAGCCGAACTGGGTTGTGGCAAAGTGAAGCAGGCGAAAGGCCGTGCGCTACTGTCTGTACGTGGTAACGACAAGCAGCGTGTGGTTGACTTGGCCTCGAAGCTAGTGAAACAAGGCTACGAGCTGGACGCGACACACGGTACCGCAGTGGTACTGGGCGAAGCAGGCATTAACCCTCGCTTGGTGAACAAGGTACATGAAGGTCGTCCACACATTCTTGACCGTATCAAGAACAATGAGTACACCTACATTGTGAACACGGCAGAAGGTCGTCAAGCGATTGAAGATTCTAAGTTGCTACGCCGTGGTGCATTGGCGGAGAAGGTGAACTACACCACGACGCTAAACGCGGCATTCGCAACGTGCATGGCATGGGCTGCCGATGACCGTAATACGGTAACGTCAGTACAAGAGCTGCACGCGCGTATTAACAACAACGCGTAATTGCCCTTAAGGCACACTCTGGAAAATCCCTCGCTGAGCGAGGGATTTTTTTTGCCAGTACATTCTGACGGTGTTATTCCGTCACACTGGGCGCGTCATGCATGACACATGCTGTGACGTTTTTGTCTGTCTTTTTCTGTCTAGAGGCTGGTATGTATGCCAAAAGGGCGTAAAATGACCGCTGTCGTATAAGCGACATATTTTCTTTGGAGACATCATGAACGATACCGACCATCCCCCGAGTATGAAGCTGGAAAATCACACCTGCTAACGGCGTCGTCGGTCTCCTATGTCCGAACCGCCCTCAGGTTCGGAATTGTTTGTTTTGCTTATCTTTTGATACCTCTTTAAAACATCATCTCCTTGATTTTCTTGCCTTATTCTCAATAGTGAGTGTCCACTGACGTTATGTGTCTGTGGCCGTGTCCTTGTGTGCCTGCACGGTGAATGTCTATTCCGTGTGACATCGTGGCAAGGCTGTGCCTATAGCATGTATACCGTGGTACTCCGGTGGTCGTTACTGTTAGCCAATCGGGAGATTCGCCATGGCGGTAATGCACTATGCAGCAGGTGCTGCAACAGAAAGAACAGAAAGAACAGAACAACAAACACCACACACCGCGACCTTTGCTCAGCGTGATATTTTGGCGGTGCGTAATGCGTTTTTGAAATACAGCGACGATGAACAAGCCGCATTGCTGGTTAAAATGCCATTGGTTGAAGCCATTGCTGTGCTGCACGAGATCCCTCTACGTCACGTACAGAGTTTGCTCGACAGACTGGATGAAAGGGGGGAAGAGGTGTGTATGCGCCACTTAGCCAGTGGGTTAGGGCTGATTTGCTCGGAAGCGGAGCCCGCAGGTCACTACTTGCAAAACAGCGTGTTCAGCCATGTGCGTGAGCGTATCGGCTGGATTGTTGGCCTGGCACTGCTGGGAATTGTGTCTGGTTTGATCATCTCACACTATGAAGATACCTTGAGTCAGCTTGTGCTGCTGGCGATCTACATGCCTGTGATCGCAGCTGCTGGCGGTAATACGGGCTCACAGGCAGCGACGTTAGTGGTCAGGGCATTGGCGATGGAAGAGATCCATTGTCGAGATTGGGGGCGGGTGATGTGGAAAGAGTTTCGTGTCGCCTTGGTCCTTGCGGCGGTGTTGGCCTCCGTGATCGTGGGCCGCGTGCTGCTGTTCAGTGACAGTACCTTGTTGCCATTTGGTATGCAGCTCAGTGATATTGCGCTGGCGATTGGGGTGGCGATAGCCTTGCAAGTGGTGTTGTCGACCACCGTGGGCGGCGTGTTGCCCATGATCGCCCGTGCGTTGAAATTGGATCCCGCTGTGTTGGTCAGCCCGGTGCTGGCCTCGGTGGTGGACATTACTGGGATGATCATTTACTTCAACACGGTGAATGCGTTCTTGGGGTTGGCCTAAGGGAAAGGTCAAATCAAAGGTCAAAAGGCAAAAGAAAACGGCGAGTGTGATGAGCACTCGCCGTTTTTTATTGCGTTGTGTTTGTGGCTATTGCGTGATGGCTAATAGCGACCGCGATATAAATCGCCATACAGCGATGTTTCAAAGGCTTGAATCGCAGGCGTGACAGGAGGAGCCCCTTCTGGCGCGGGAGCCGGGTGATAGTTAGTGACCATTTGCACCACGATCAGCGTCTTGCCCGATTGGGTTTTCACAAACCCTGCCAAATTATAGGTGCCATACAGTGAGCCACTTTTGGCCTCAATGCGTCCCGCTAGCGGCGCTTGGCGCAGGCTTTGGCGATAACGTAGCGTGCCGGTCTTACCGCTGGTCGGCAGTGTCTTGAGTAACCCTAGCGTATTGTCATGCTGGTGGAGGTAGGTCAGTACCGCCATCATTTGTTTTGCAGTCAGGCGGTTATTGCGTGATAACCCTGAGCCGTCGGCCAATACCGCATGGCTGAGATCAATATTCGCCTTTTCGCTGAGGATCGCTTTAATGGCCGCGGTACCATTGCTGAAGTTCCCGCTTTGCTGGTAATAGCGTGCGCCCAGCGTTTTAGCCAGATTGTCAGCGATCAGGTTATCAGAATCCTGCACCATGGTAGTCAGCAGGGGATCAAGCGGCGCTGAACGATGACGAGCGATGACTTTGCCGCTGGCGTTATCATCTCGGCGGACGCTACCTTCAAGGCGCATGCCTAATCGCTTCAGTTCCTGCTGGATCGTTGCGCCGATATACGCGGCGGTATCTTGCACGGCAAAGTTCAGTGGCAACGGTTTTTTACGTTGCGGTAAGCACCCACTGAGCTGATAGTGATTGTTCGCCAATAGATCAAGTTGCAGTTCGCAGAAGTCGGTGTCTTTCGGTGCCACTGGCCCGACGGTGGCATCGCTGGTCACCGTAATAGGTTGGTGGCTTGGTACATTTACCCGCGTGGCTTGGCCGAACGCCCGGTTGCTGTAGAGAGCACCTTGCACGCAGTTATGCTCTAAGCTGAGGCTGCTGGCCGGGGCACTGTAGCAAACGCCCTGAATATCCCACGGTAACCCCGTGGCATGTTCGTGACCATTGAATACGTTGCCATTGAGCAAAATATCCCCTTTGATGGTGCGGATCCCTTTTTGCTTGGCTTGCTTAAGTAAGGCGGCGAGTTGTTTGCGTGACAAGGTTGGGTCGCCACTGAATTGGATAACAAGATCGTTGCCTTGTTGGGCAAGTGTGGTTTCAAAGCGAAAATCTGAAGGTAAATACAGTTTTGCCGCCAGTGCCGTCAGTAATTTTTGAATGCTGGCGGGGGGCTGGAGCTTGTCGGCGCGCTGTTTGTATAGCGTTTTGCCACTTGCGGCATCTGCCACCAACAAGGCCGTATCATGACCCGCAGGCAATAAATGATAGGGTGGTGTCCATTGTTTTACGCTGGCCGCTTTTGGCGCGTCAGCTTGCTTGACGGGTTGCTTCACATTAGCAGTATCCGCTGCGGTTGCGGGTAGCGCGAGCGCGAGGCTCAAAGAAGCGATCAGAATACGCAGCATGCGTCACCTTTTATTAATGCACCAAGATGAGCATCATAAAACAAAAAAGCGCCAACCCGAAGGTCAGCGCCAGTATTCGTTATGATATCAATCCCAATTGGATTAGAAGTCGTAACGTGCACCCAGTACGAACTGGTCAGATGCTGCTGCTTTGCCCACTTTATCGCTGTCTAGTAGGTTGAATTTGTAAGATGCGTAAGTGCGGAAGTTCTTGTTGAAGTAGTGTGTCGCATCAACGGCGATTGCATCTTTAAGATCTTTTGCGTTGCCAGATGCATTCGTGTCTTCTAGGTAGTTCCATGTTGAAGTGAACACAGTCTGGTTCCAAGAGTACGCAGCGGCTAGTTCGTAGCCGCGAGAATCTTTAATTAGTCGGTCTTGGCTACCAGTCACGTTTACAACAGTGTTTTCAGCGTCTTGGTACAGACCCGCTACGTAGAAATCACCGAAGGTGTAAGATACGGCACCGAATGCTTGCTTGCCTTTAGCTGTTTCAGTCGTTGCGCCAACGACACCTGTTTGACCCTCTTGCTCACCGTAACCCGCACCGAATGCTAGGCCCATGTCCATTGCATACATAGCGGCTGCAGAGTAACCGTCAGTGTTTTCACCGTCGTCAAATACGTAGTTCGCTTTAACAGTTAGGTTGTTGCCAGAAAGGTCGAACGAACCTACGTAAGACAGGTTGTTGCTAGTACGGTCGCCGGCAGCAATTTTGTTACCCGCTTCGTTACCGTTGTAAGCCATGATATCGGTGAAGTCTGTTAGCATGCCCAAAGAGCCGTCTGCTTTACCGTAAACCACTTGGCCGTAAGTGCCACCTAGACCCGCGTAAGCATAACGGGTTTCGTCATCACCGCTGTCTGCACTTTGGAATTCTTTTTCGAAGAAACCGACACCGTATAGGCCTTCAGAAATATCTGTTTTACCTGCTACGTTAATACGTACTCGTGTTGCATCAGTAACTTTGCTGCTACTTTCGTTATCGTCAGCCAATACGCCGCGCGCTTCAAAACGACCGCCAACCGCTAGGCTAGATGTTTCGTCAGAGTACACTTCAGCCGCATTGGCTAGAGAAGAAAGAGAAGCCGCCGCTACCGCTAGAGCAATCATTTTTTTGTTCATTGTCGAATCCTTTTGGAAATTATGTCGGATGCATAACCGTGCTAAATGCATGGCGTTCTTTTTACTGGTGTGCTGACGAAACTGTTAGTAAAAAAAACTGAAAAATACTGTAAAGGTATGAATTGATCTGGTTTTTTATTTTTATTTTCTAGTAAATTCAGGTGGTTGCGAATAAATTGAAAAGTTCATTGCAGCTGAGGGATTTAGTTATTTTTAGGCTTTTCTTGTCGTCAATTTAGGCGCAAAAAAATGTGCTATTACGTATATTTGTGATCGATAACGCATAAAAAAAGTACAACATCCGTTATGGGATAAAATGGACGCCCTAGTGACTGATTTCGTTTTATTCGCTTGGGGGCTTAGATCACGCAACAAGGATGATCTCTTGGGCATCTTTGTTTAGAATAAAGCGATCCCTTATTTAATCTATTGGTTCGGTAATGATGCCGGACTGGCTTTTTTTTGCCTTTTATAGCGAGCGCTATAAAGGCGTTGAGGTAAGACATTTATGGAAAAGATTCCAATGACGGTACGCGGCGAGAAGCTGCTACGCGAAGAACTGGAAGTCCTAACAAAGCGTCGCCCGCTTATTTCTCAAGCAATTGGTGAAGCGCGTGAACTGGGTGATTTGAAAGAAAACGCGGAATACCATGCGGCACGTGAAGAGCAGGGTATTTGTGAAGCGCAGATCCGTGATATCGAATATAAGCTATCGGTTTCACAGGTGATTGATGTCACAAAAATCAGTAATACTGGCAAAGTGATTTTCGGTACGACCGTTACGTTGATTGATATCGATACTGAAGAAGAAGTGACGTATCAGATCGTGGGTGACGACGAAGCGGAAATCAGAGCGGGCCGTATTTCGGTGAACTCGCCAATCGCACGTGGCTTGATCGGGAAAATGAAAGATGACGAAGTCACGATCGTTACGCCTGGCGGTAAACGTGAGTTTGAAATCGCAGAAGTGACGTACATCTAATCGCGTTTTGTGCGGTGTAGAGTGTCGTTCATGGCGTTCCGTGCCATGAAAGAAAAGTAAAAAAGGCCGCAGCGGCGGCCTTTTTTATTTGCGCGGCAGCTCGATCTTGCGATCTTGGCTTTGGCGGAATAGCACTAGGGTCTTACCGATAACCTGAACTTTTTCAGCTTTAGTTTCGCGGACAATAGCGTCAACGATCAAAACTTTGGTCTCGCGCTCTTCAGCAGCCACTTTAACCTTGATAAGCTCATGGTGATTAAGCGCCAGCTCAATCTCGGCAAGTACGGCTTCTGTTAGGCCATTGGCACCCATAAGAACTACAGGTTTTAGGTTGTGGGCAAGACCTTTAAGGAATTGCTTCTGCTTGGTGCTTAGATTCATGTCGACTCTATATTAACTTTAGGGTTGAAAACCGCGTATTCTAACGCCATATAGTCTAGATGACTAATTTGTTTAGTATACGCCATTTGTGGTGTTGCTGAGTATACTTGATAAGTACCCAAACTCATTAGGTAAATCATGAGTAAAAAAAAGCATTCGGGCAGTTCTGGCCGTTGGTTGAAAGAACATTTTGACGATAAATACGTTTTAGAAGCGCAAAAAAAGGGCTACCGCTCTCGCGCTATTTTTAAAATTGAAGAAATTCAACAGAAAGACAAACTACTGAAGTCGGGTATGACAGTGGTCGATCTCGGTGCTGCACCGGGCGGTTGGTCACAGTATGCGGCAGAGGTAGTAGGTGATGATGGACAAGTCATCGCGTGTGATATTCTATCGATGGACTCCTTGCCGGGCGTGAGCTTTCTGCAAGGGGACTTTCGTGAAGAAGCAGTGTTGAATGCGCTATTAGAGCGTATCCAACCTGATATGGTGGATGTTGTGTTGTCAGACATGGCACCCAATATGAGTGGTAATCTTGCATCTGACCAACCTAGAGCAATGTATCTTGTTGAACTAGCATTAGATATGTGTCGACAAGTGCTTGCGCCGAATGGCAGCTTTGCGGTAAAAGTTTTCCAAGGTGAAGGCTTTGACCAATATCTGGCAGACGTGCGTAGTATGTTCAAAGTGGTCAAAATTCGTAAGCCTGATTCGTCACGAGATCGCTCTCGTGAGGTTTATATTGTAGCTACAGGTTATAAACTGTAGTACCCTAAATTCATCTATTAGTTATCGCGAGGTTAACACCTTGAGTGACATGGCAAAAAACTTGATTCTGTGGTTGGTTATCGCTGTGGTTCTGATGTCTGTATTCCAGAGTTTCGGACCCGGTGACAATGCTGGCCGTCAAGTCGACTACACAGCATTTATCCGTGAAATCGGAGCAGGCGAGGTAAAGGAAGTTCGATTCAATGATCGTGAACTGACTGTCACTAGAGACAACGGCTCACGATATGTCACTTATCTGCCCGTTTATAACGATCCAAAGCTGCTAGACGACCTGATCAACAAAAAAGTAACAGTGATGGGCACGCCTCCTGAGGAACAGAGCCTACTTGCTTCTATCTTTATTTCTTGGTTCCCGATGCTATTGCTCATCGGTGTCTGGATTTTCTTCATGCGTCAAATGCAGGGCGGCGGTGGCAAAGGCGCTATGTCCTTTGGTAAATCCAAGGCCCGCATGATGGGCGAAGATCAGATCAAAACGACCTTTGCGGACGTGGCGGGCTGTGATGAAGCAAAAGAAGACGTGAAAGAACTGGTGGATTATCTGCGTGATCCAAGCCGTTTCCAGAAGCTGGGCGGTAAGATCCCGACCGGTGTCTTGATGGTCGGTCCTCCAGGTACAGGTAAAACCTTGCTGGCGAAAGCCATTGCAGGTGAAGCAAAAGTACCGTTCTTCACGATTTCTGGTTCTGATTTTGTCGAAATGTTTGTCGGTGTGGGTGCATCCCGTGTCCGTGACATGTTCGAACAAGCGAAGAAAGCGGCGCCTTGTATCATCTTTATCGATGAAATCGATGCCGTAGGCCGTCAACGTGGCGCGGGTGTAGGTGGTGGTCACGATGAACGTGAGCAAACCCTTAACCAAATGCTGGTTGAAATGGATGGTTTTGAAGGTAATGAAGGCATCATCGTGATTGCTGCGACCAACCGTCCTGATGTACTTGACCCTGCACTATTGCGTCCTGGTCGTTTTGACCGCCAGGTTGTCGTAGGCTTGCCAGATGTACGCGGTCGTGAGCAGATCCTGAAAGTGCACATGCGTAAAGTGCCGCTAGATGGTGACGTGAAACCTGAACTGATTGCACGTGGTACACCAGGCTTCTCAGGTGCAGACCTTGCGAACTTGGTGAACGAAGCAGCCTTGTTTGCTGCGCGTGGTAACAAACGCACCGTGTCAATGGTGGAGTTTGAACTGGCTAAAGACAAGATCATGATGGGCGCAGAGCGTAAATCGATGGTGATGTCTGAAGAGCAGAAAGAATCCACGGCATATCACGAAGCGGGTCACGCGATCATCGGTCGTCTCGTACCAGACCATGATCCTGTGTACAAAGTCTCTATTATTCCACGTGGCCGTGCGCTGGGTGTGACCATGTACTTGCCTGAGCAAGATCGTGTGAGCCACTCGCGTGAGTTCCTTGAGTCAATGATTTCAAGCCTGTACGGCGGTCGTTTGGCTGAAGAACTGATTTACGGCGTAGACAAAGTGTCAACGGGTGCATCAAACGATATCGAACGCGCAACTGACATTGCACGTAAGATGGTCACCCAGTGGGGCTTCTCTGATAAGTTAGGTCCATTGCTGTATGCTGAAGATGAAGGGGAAGTATTCCTTGGTCGTTCAGTGACACAAAGCAAGCACATGTCTGATGACACAGCAAAACTTATCGATAATGAAGTGCGTGCGCTTATCGACCGCAACTACGAACGTGCCCGTGAAATCCTTGAGCAAAACATGGATATCATGCACGCAATGAAAGATGCGTTGATGAAGTACGAAACGATCGATGCTGGCCAGATTGATGATCTGATGGAGCGTAAGAGCGAAATCCGAGCACCAAAAGGCTGGGATGACGAAGCTGACACGCTAAAAGCATCGGCTGTCGACGAGACAAACGCTGAGCCTAAAGCTGATGAGGGTGAAAAAGCCCCTGAAGCGACCTCGCTAAAGAAAAACGAAGACGATAAGCCACAGGCTTAACGGCATTCAAGCGATACCAAACCCCGGCCTAGGTCGGGGTTTTTTTTATTAACCTATTTATTGACCCATTTTCTTGGGTTCTGTTTTTCCCTCCAGTGCCCATGTGAGAGAGGGAGTAAACAGGAAGGATTCAAGGAGATTCCATCCGTGATATTGACCAGTAAAGCAAAAACGCTTGATTTAAGCCGTCCTCACACCATGGGGATCCTCAACCTCACGCCTGATTCCTTCTCTGATGGCGGCCAATTTAATCAACTCGACAGTGCATTGCGTCACGCCGAGAAAATGGTATTGGCTGGCACCAGTATTCTGGATGTCGGCGGGGAGTCCACCCGTCCTGGCGCAGCAGAGGTGAGTGAAAGCCAAGAGCTTGAACGTGTGATCCCGGTGATTGAAGCCTTGCGCCAACGGTTTGATTGCTGGATCTCGATAGATACCAGCAAAGCGGCGGTGATGCGTGAGTCGGTATTCGCCGGGGCGGATTTGATTAATGATGTGCGTGCATTGCAAGAGCCGAATGCGTTAGCTGCGGTGGCACAAGCGGGTGTCCCTATTTGCTTGATGCATATGCAAGGTCAACCACGTACAATGCAGACCCAGCCGACATACCGTGACGTGATTGCGGATGTGGGCGAGTTTTTAACCGAGCGTGTTGCGGCATGTGATGCGGTGGGGATCCCACGCTCACAGCTGTTGCTGGATCCGGGGTATGGATTTGGCAAGACGCTCGAACAGAATTATCAATTGCTTGCGCATTTGGACGATTTTCATCGTTTCGGTCTACCCTTGTTGGTAGGGATGTCCCGTAAATCGATGATCTTTAAATTATTAAATAAAAAACCTGCGGAATGTCTTGCGGGCAGCTTGGCGTGTGCCGCCATTGCCGCAATGAAAGGGGCGCAGATTATTCGCGTTCACGACGCAGCAGAGACGGTTGATGTGCTAAGAGTCTGTGAGATGACCTTGTCGCAACGTTGAACAGTCATGCAGCATGACGCATAGGTTGATAAAATTTGCTAGGAGCGAATCATGACAGAACGTAAGTTCTTTGGTACGGATGGCGTACGCGGTTTAGTGGGTCAAGCACCGATCACCCCTGATTTTGTGTTGAAACTGGGCTGGGCGGCTGGCCGTGTCTTGGCGAAGCAAGGCACGCGTAAAGTCATTATCGGCAAAGATACGCGTATTTCAGGGTACATGTTGGAATCGGCGCTAGAAGCGGGTCTTGCAGCAGCAGGCTTGCAGGCAGCGTTTACGGGCCCAATGCCAACCCCTGCGGTTGCCTATTTAACCCGTACCTTCCGTGCGGAAGCGGGCATTGTGATTTCAGCGTCTCACAATCCGTATTATGACAATGGCATCAAGTTTTTCTCGTCTGAAGGCACAAAGTTACCGGATGACGTTGAAATGGCCATTGAAGCGGAAATGGAAAAACCACTGACATGCGTGGAATCAGCATTGTTGGGTAAAGCATTCCGTATTAATGATGCGGCGGGCCGTTACATTGAATTCTGTAAAGGTACGTTTCCAAGTAAATATGATCTTGCCGGTTATAAGATCGTAGTGGACTGTGCCCATGGCGCGACTTACCACATTGCACCGAATGTATTCAAAGAGTTAGGTGCAGAGGTGATCACCATTGGTTGTGAGCCGAACGGGACTAACATTAACGACAAAGTCGGTGCGACCGATGTGGCAGCTCTGCAGGCGAAAGTATTGGAAGAGAAGGCGCACTTTGGTGTGGCATTGGATGGTGACGGCGACCGTATCATTATGGTCGACGAAGAAGGCAACAAGATTGATGGCGATCAGATCGCCTACATCATTGCCCGTGATGCGTTGCGCCGTGGTGAATTGAAAGGGGGCGTTGTCGGTACGCTGATGACAAACCTGGGAATGGAAAACGCCCTGAAAAATCTGGGTATTCCGTTCGTTCGTGCCAAAGTGGGTGACCGCTATGTCATGGAAGAACTGAAAAAACACGAGTGGTTGATTGGCGCAGAAAACTCCGGCCATGTGATTTTGCTTGATAAAGTGACCACCGGTGACGGTATTGTTGCTGCGTTGCAGATCATGGCATCCATTGTGGGAAGCAAAATGTCGCTGAAAGAGTTGGCAGATGGCATGACCATGTACCCACAGGTGCTGGAGAATGTACGCTTTGCTGGTGACAATAATCCACTTGAATCAGAAGCGGTATTAGCAGCACAAGCGGCCGTAGAAGCTAAACTGGGAGAGAAAGGGCGCGTTTTGCTACGTAAATCGGGGACTGAGCCGCTGATCCGTGTCATGGTCGAAGGTGAAGATGCCCAATTGGTACAAGATTCTGCCTTGCAGATCGCGCAAGCAGTTAAAGATAACTGCTAGATACTCTTAACTTAGTGCTGGTTTTGCCTAAAACTTCGACAAGTAATTCATGGAAAGAGCTTTTTCGCAAAATTTTACTTGTCAGTACACAGCAGTTTCGCTAGTATTCATTCCGCTCCTGAGGGAAGGGGTGCGCTGGCACTGCTTTGTTGGCAAAGCCGGCACAACAATTTAACCATAGGTGGAAACATGTACGAAATTCTACTTGTGATTTATCTGTTGGCTGCGCTTGGTGTTATTGGCCTAGTTTTGGTTCAGCAAGGTAAAGGCGCAGATATGGGAGCTTCATTCGGCGCAGGCGCATCAGGTACACTGTTTGGCGCAAGCGGCTCCGGTAACTTTTTAACCCGAATGACTGCAATTTTAGCAACTGTATTCTTCATTATCAGTCTTGTTCTAGGCAACATGAGTGCCAAGCAAGCTAATGAAACCAGCGGTTGGGAAAACTTAAATGCCCCAGCGACTGAGCAAGCAGTTGAGAAAACTGAGAATACACCCGTTAACAGTGATATTCCTCAGTAAATAAAGAATTTAGCCGAGATGGTGAAATTGGTAGACACGCTAGCATGAGGTGCTAGTGCCGCAAGGTGTAGGGGTTCAAGTCCCCTTCTCGGCACCATTATTCCGTTACTCACTTGAAAGAGTAACCTCTGAACGATATAATCGTTATCAGATTACGGACGCGGGGTGGAGCAGCTTGGTAGCTCGTCGGGCTCATAACCCGAAGGTCGTTGGTTCAAATCCAGCCCCCGCAACCACTTTCCGAAAAAACGACTACTCTTAACGAGATTTGTTTTTTCTATCAAAGTGTCACTGCTTTGGTATTCAGGGTCCAGTGATAATAAACCCCGTAATTCGGGGTTTTTTATTATCTGAAATATGACCATTCAGATATCTCCTGGGCTTTATGCCCTTTTTTTGTTTCCGGGGGGTTGTCTTGACAGCTTTAGAGATGCAATTGACCGAACTGCTTGAGGCGCCTGTAACGGCCACAGGCTATGAATTAGTCGGTTTGGAATTTATCCGTGCCGGTGCACACTCAACATTACGTGTTTTTATTGACCATGAAGACGGTATTTTTGTTGAAGGTTGTGCAGAAGTTAGCCGCCAGATCAGCGCTGTGATGGATGTTGAAGATCCAATCACTGTTGCTTACAACCTGGAGGTATCTTCCCCTGGTCTAGAAAGACCGCTGTTTAAAGCCGCACATTACCAACAGTTTATTGGCCACGAGGTCAGCTTGGTGTTGAAAATGGCGATGGGCAACCGTCGCAAGTGGAAAGGTGACATCGTGACCGTTGACGGTGAGCTTGTCACATTAAACGTTGATGGCAATGAAGAAACATTTGCACTAAGCAATATTTCCAAGGCCAACCTGGTTCCAAAGTTCTAACCGCTAAATTGGGGCATTAGAAATGAACAAAGAAATCTTGGCTGTCGTTGAAGCGGTATCCAACGAAAAAGCTGTTCCTCGTGAGCGTATCTTTGAAGCACTAGAGATCGCGCTGGCTACAGCAACAAAGAAAAAACACGAAATGGAAATTGAAGTTCGTGTCGAAATCGATCGTAAAACAGGTGAGTTCGAAACCTTCCGTCGCTGGAAAGCCGTGGCAGAAGTAACGCAACCTACGCTAGAGATGACCATTGAAGCGGCGCAATATGACGACGAAACAATGGAGCTTGGCGGTTACGTTGAAGAAGAAATTCAATCTGTAACGTTTGACCGTATTACGACGCAAACGGCGAAGCAAGTGATCGTACAGAAAGTACGTGAAGCTGAGCGCGCACAAATTGTTGAGCAGTTCATCGACAACGAAGGTGAGTTGATCACCGGTGTTGTGAAAAAAGTGAACCGTGATGCCGTGATCATCGATTTAGGTAGCAACGCAGAAGCGGTTATCCTACGTGATGATCAATTGCCACGTGAAAACTTCCGCCCGGGTGACCGTGTGCGTGGTTTGCTGTATGCTGTACGCCCAGAAGCGCGCGGTTTCCAGTTGTTCATGACCCGTTCTAAGGCAGAAATGTTGACTGAACTGTTCCGCATCGAAGTGCCAGAAATTGGCGAAGAGATGATTGAACTGATGGGCGCGGCACGTGATCCAGGTTCTCGCGCGAAAATCGCAGTGAAAACCAACGACAAGCGTATCGACCCAGTGGGTGCGTGCGTAGGTATGCGTGGCGCACGTGTTCAAGCCGTTTCTGGTGAACTTGGCGGTGAGCGCATTGATATCGTGCTTTGGGATGAGAACCCAGCGCAATACGTTATCAACGCAATGGCACCAGCTGAAGTAAGCTCTATCATCGTTGACGAAGACAACCACACAATGGACATTGCTGTAGAGAAGGACAACCTTGCTCAAGCAATCGGCCGTAGTGGTCAGAACATTCGTCTAGCGTCTCAGCTAACTGGCTGGGAACTGAACGTGATGACTGTAGAAGATCTACAGAAGAAGCATGCTGAAGAAGCACAAGAATCGATTGAAACGTTCACTAAACACCTAGATATCGACGAAGATTTCGCGACGGTATTGGTGGAAGAAGGTTTCACTACGCTAGAAGAAATTGCTTACGTACCAGTAGCCGAGCTGATGGCTGTTGACGGTCTTGATGAAGACACTGTTAACGCCCTGCGTGACCGTGCGAAAGAAGCGCTAACCACACTTGCACTTGCGCAAGAAGAGCAGTATGAAGGCCTAGAGCCTGCTGATGATCTTCTTGGCCTTGCTGGCCTAGAGCGTGAACTTGCATTTAAGTTGGCAGCTAAAGGCGTATGCACACTGGAAGATCTTGCTGATCAAGGTACCGACGAACTGATGGATATCGACGGTCTTGACGAAGCAAAAGCGGGCGAGCTAATTATGGCTGCTCGTAACATCTGCTGGTTCAGTGACGAAGCTTAAAATATTAATCGCAAGGGAGGAGCAGCATGTCAGAGGTTACAGTTAAAGCATTAGCCGAGGAAATCGGCACGCAGATTGACCGTTTGCTTCAACAGTTTGCCAGTGCTGGTATTAGCAAGAATGCTGAAGATAGCGTAAGCCAAAAAGAAAAACAGTCGCTGCTGGCCCACCTAAAGAAAGAACATGGTGGTGAAAGCAGCGCTGGCGAGGTCCCTACACGCCTTACTTTGCAACGTAAGACCCGCAGCACGTTGAGTGTTTCGGGTTCTGGTGGCAAGAATAAAAGTGTTCAGGTAGAAGTGCGCAAAAAGCGCACCTACGTTAAGCGTTCTGCGCTTGAAGAAGAACAGCGTGCCGCGGAAGAAGCGAAACGTGAAGCGGAAGACAACGCTGTACGTGACGCGGACCAAACCGCTCAGCGAGCAGCCGAAGAAGCTGCTAAGCGTAACGCTGATGAGCTGGCAAAACGTGAAGCTGAACAAGCTGCACAGAGCGCCGCTCAAGAGACGCGTTTAGCTGAAGAACAAGCTAAGCAAGATGCAGAACAGAAGGTGAAGCGTGATGCTGAGGAACAGCAGAAGCGTAACACTGATGAAAAGCGTTCGACTGACAAAAAAGTCAAACGCGCCGCCGCTGATGAACAGGCTAAGATAGATGCCGAGGCGCTACAACGTCGCCGGGAAGAGGAAGCCAAGCGTAAAGCCGAAGAAGAAAGTCAGCGTCAGCTAGAAGAGGCACGCAAAATGGCAGAAATTAATGAAAAGAACTGGTCAAAAGCTGACCAGGAAAAAGGTAATATGGATAAAACAGACTACCATACTACAACGTCTACCCACGCTCGTGCGGCGGAAGACGAACAAGATCGTAAAGAAGAAGGCGCACGTCGTCGTAAGAAAAAGAAACCTGCTGCTAAGCAAGACAACCGCGGTGGTCGTAACCAACGTGGTCGTGGTAAGCCTCAAATGGCTAAACCAACGTCTATGCAGCACGGCTTTGATAAGACAGCTGTTGTCGCGAAACAAGATGTTATTATCGGCGAAACGATTGTTGTTTCTGAACTTGCTAACAAGATGTCTGTAAAGGGCGTTGAAGTTATCAAGGTGATGATGAAGATGGGTGCTATGGCAACCATCAACCAAGTTATCGACCAAGAAACCGCATCACTAGTTGCAGAAGAAATGGGCCACAAGGTTATCTTCCGTAACGATAACGAGCTTGAAGACGCAGTGATGTCTGACCGTGATGCTGATCTGGCTGTTGTGCCACGCGCACCAGTTGTGACCATCATGGGTCACGTTGACCACGGTAAAACATCGACCCTTGACTACATCCGTAAAGCACACGTTGCTTCGGGTGAAGCGGGTGGTATTACCCAGCACATCGGTGCGTACCACGTTGAAACTGACAACGGTATGATCACCTTCCTAGATACACCGGGACACGCAGCGTTTACATCTATGCGTGCTCGTGGTGCTCAGGCAACGGACATCGTTGTTCTTGTTGTTGCGGCAGACGATGGCGTAATGCCACAAACGATTGAAGCTATCCAGCACGCGAAAGCGGCAGGCGTACCTCTTATCGTTGCTGTGAACAAGATCGATAAAGAAGATGCAAACCCAGATAACGTTAAAAATGAGCTAGCTCAGTATGACGTTATGCCTGAAGAGTGGGGCGGCGAGAATATCTTCGTTCACATCTCTGCGAAGCAGGGTACAAACATCGATGGCCTACTTGAAGCTATCCTTCTTCAGGCAGAAGTGCTTGAACTAACTGCAGTAGCAGAAGGTATGGCGAAGGGTGTCGTTATTGAATCACGTCTTGATAAAGGCCGTGGTCCAGTAGCAACCGTTCTTGTTCAAGAAGGCATGCTACGCAAGGGCGATATCGTTCTTTGTGGTCTTGAGCATGGCCGTATTCGTGCAATGCGCGATGAACTAGGTCAAGACATCGAGTCTGCAGGTCCGTCTATTCCAGTTGAGATCCTAGGTCTTTCTGGTGTGCCATCTGCGGGTGATGAAGCGACAGTTGTTCGTGACGAGCGTAAAGCACGTGAAGTTGCGCTATTCCGTCAAGGTAAATTCCGTGACGTGAAACTGGCTCGCCAGCAGAAAGCGAAGCTAGAGAACATGTTTGCGAACATGGCTGCAGGTGAAGTTGCTGAACTGAATGTTGTACTGAAAGCTGACGTACAGGGTTCTGTTGAAGCGATTGCTGAATCACTACGTAAGCTATCGACTGATGAAGTGAAAGTGAACATCATCGGTTCTGGTGTGGGCGCGTTGACTGAAACAGATGCTGTATTGGCAGCTGCTTCAAACGCTATCCTACTTGGTTTCAACGTTCGTGCGGATGTTCCAGCACGTCGTGTGATTGAAACTGAGAACCTTGATCTGCGTTACTACTCAATCATCTACCAGTTGATTGACGAAGTGAAAGCAGCAATGGGCGGCATGCTTGCACCTGAATTCCGTCAGGAAATCATTGGTCTTGCTGAAGTTCGTGATGTGTTCAAGTCTCCTAAGATCGGCGCAATCGCTGGCTGTATGGTGACTGAAGGTACTATCAAGCGTAACAACCCTATCCGCGTACTGCGTGATAACGTTGTTATCTATGAAGGCGAACTAGAATCTCTACGTCGCTTTAAAGATGATATGCCAGAAGTTAAGAACGGCTACGAGTGTGGTATCGGCGTTAAGAACTACAATGATGTTCGCGTGGGTGACCAGATCGAAGTTTACGAAATTGTTGAAATTAAGCGTACGCTTGACTAATACTGACAGTCAGACGCTGCTTTATAACAATTAATCCTATGGGGAGCTTCGGCTCCCCATTCTTTCAACAGAGCATTCTTCATTAGAGAGTTCTCTTTAAAGAGAGATAGAAAAATGGCAAAAGAATTTAGCCGTACACAGCGTGTTGCCCAACAGCTTCAAAAAGAGCTAGCGGTGATCCTGCAGCGTGAAATCAAAGATTCTCGCATCGCGATGACAACCATTTCGAGTGTAGATGTATCTCGTGATATGAACTACGCAAAAGTGTATGTGACTTTCTTTACTGTGGGTGAGCAAACACCTGAAGGGAGCTTGGAAGCGCTGCGTGAAATGGCACCGTATATCCGCTCACTATTGGGTAAAGAAATCCGCTTGCGTGTGACGCCTGAAATCAACTTCATTTTCGACCAGTCATTAACAGAAGGTATGCGTATTTCGAACCTTGTGTCTAATGCGGTGCGTAGTGATGAAGAGCGCCGTGGCGATGAACCTCAGTCGGAAGACGAGGAGTAATCCATGGCACGTCGTCGTAAGGGCCGTCCAATTGATGGCGTGATCCTGTTGGATAAACCGACAGGGTTCAGCTCAAATGATGTCCTGCAAAAAGTAAAGCGCATCTTCTTTGCGCAAAAAGCAGGGCACACCGGCGCACTCGATCCGCTGGCTACGGGTATGCTGCCAATTTGTTTTGGTGAAGCGACCAAGTTTTCACAGTTCCTATTGGATTCGGACAAGCGTTATATTGTGATCGCCAAATTGGGTGAACGCACAGATACGTCTGACTCTGACGGTGAAGTGGTGCAAACACGTGACGTGAATGTGGGCCGTGAGCAACTGGAAGGCTGCATTGATAAGTTCCGTGGTACCACGGATCAGATCCCGTCCATGTATTCCGCACTGAAGTACCAAGGCCGTAAGTTGTACGAATATGCCCGTGAGGGGATTGAAGTACCGCGTGAATCACGCAAAATCACGGTTTTCTCGGTCGATCTTCTGCGCTTTAGCGACAACGAAGTGGAAATGGAACTGCACGTGTCAAAAGGCACGTACATCCGTACCATTGTGGATGACCTTGGGGAAATGCTGGGTTGTGGCGCACACGTGTCGTACTTGCGTCGCACTGGTGTGTCTAACTTCCCGCTGGAGCGCATGGTTACGCTGGAGCAATTGGAAGCGTTGCTGGAGCAAGCCAAAGCGCAAGACATTGCCCCAGGCGATCTGTTGGATCCTTTGTTGCTACCGACCGATACGGCGGTACAAGATTTACCTGAGGTAAACATTGTACCGGCCTCTGCGGTGTTCATTTTGCATGGTAATCCTGTGAATGCAGGCACTGTTCCGGCAGAAGGCACGCAGGTACGTATCACCGTTGGTGATGAACGTGAGTTCATCGGCGTGGGTGTGATTGACCGTGAAGGTCGATTGGCACCAAAGCGCGTGATGGCGAACGAGCAAGCGGAATAAGTTAGCGAGTATCGAGGGGCGAGAAGGAGCGGAAAAGAGCGGTTCTTGGCCCTGAGGTCCTATGGAAAAGCAAGCGTGAATGCGCTTGCTTTTTTTTATGCGTGTGAAAAAGGGTTTGTAGAACCTAGAACCTAGAACCTAGAACCTAGAATCATAGCCTCGCCTTTACGCGACACTCTAAACTCGCCTCTGCTTTTTGCTCTTCCTCGTCCCGCCCCCACTCGATACGCGTTCCCGCTTTTATTAGGCCCATTTTTTCGCACTTCGCGCCGACTCAAATCTTGCTCCTTGTTGTGTGATTATTCACTTGTAGTCCAACCTGCCTCCACGTATAATCCGCGGTTCGGGTGCCGGCTGAATCAGAGATTGGCGGCACAAATTTGAAACATCTTTGTATTAGGAATGAGTTATGTCTCTGAATGCAGAAACTAAAGCAGCAATCGTTGCTGATTACGCGCAGTGCGAAAACGACACTGGTTCTCCTGAAGTTCAGGTTGCTTTGCTAACAGCACAGATCAACCACCTTCAAGGTCACTTTGCTAACCACAAACACGACCACCACAGCCGTCGCGGTCTACTACGTATGGTTTCTCGTCGCCGTAAGCTTCTAGACTACCTAAAAGGTAAGAACCTAGATCGTTACCAAGACCTAATCAAGCGTCTAGGCCTACGTCGCTAAGATTGCTTTTAGAAAGGAGCCGGATGGCTCCTTTCTTTTTATCTGCTCTTTATCACATTCCACGAGTCGTTTTCGTCGACCTAGAGGTCGCGACTAATGACAGTTCTTTCTTCCCCGAGAATTTTCATTAGTCGCGATGCGTGAAATTGCGGTAAATAGCCTTTCATCACATGACGCTTTTCTTTGTCTCAGATATACTTAACGGCGCAAATAGAAAGCGGAATAAATTAAGGAAATTCACGTGAATCCTATCGTAAAGACTTTCCAGTACGGTAACCACACGGTTACCCTTGAAACTGGTGTAATGGCTCGTCAAGCGACAGCTGCAGTTATGGCTAGCATGGACGATACGTCTGTATTCGTATCTGTTGTTGGTAAAAAAGAAGCAGTAGAAGGTCAAGATTTCTTCCCTCTAACAGTGAACTACCAAGAGCGTACTTACGCAGCGGGTAAAATCCCTGGTGGTTTCTTCAAGCGTGAAGGTCGTCCTTCAGAAGGCGAAACACTGACTGCTCGTCTGATTGACCGTCCAATCCGTCCGCTATTCCCATCAGCATTCAAAAACGAAGTGCAGGTTATTGCAACTGTGGTTTCTGTAAACCCAGATGTACAGCCAGACATCATCACGATGATCGCTACTTCAGCAGCACTTGCTATCTCTGGTCTTCCGTTCAACGGTCCTATCGGTGCTGCACGTGTTGGCTTCATGAACGACCAGTTCGTACTGAACCCAAGCAAAACTGAACTAGACAGCAGCAAGCTAGACCTTGTTGTTGCAGGTACAGCTGGTGCTGTATTGATGGTTGAGTCAGAAGCTGACCGTCTATCTGAAGAGCAAATGCTACAAGCGGTTGTTTACGGCCACGATCAGCAGCAGGTTGTTATCAATGCAATCAACGAATTCGCAGCAGAAGTCGCTACCCCGTCATGGGATTGGACTGCACCGGTTGTTAACGCTGAACTGAAAGCACGCGTTGCTGAAAAAGCAGAAGCTCGTCTAGCTGACGCTTACCAGATCACTGAAAAAATGGCGCGTTACGAGCAAGTTGGCGCGATCAAGAATGACGTAGTAGAAGCACTACTTGCAGAAGACGAAGCGCTAGAAGAGCGTGAAATCCGTGGCATGCTAGGCAAACTAGAGAAGAACGTTGTTCGTAGCCGCATCATCGCTGGCAACCCACGTATTGATGGCCGTGAAAAAGACATGGTTCGTGCGCTAGACGTACGTACTGGTGTACTTCCACGTACACACGGTTCTTCTTTGTTCACGCGTGGTGAAACTCAGGCGTTGGTAACAGCGACCCTAGGTACTCAACGTGATGCACAGATCATCGACGAACTAACGGGTGAGCGTAAAGATCACTTCCTTCTACACTACAACTTCCCTCCATACTGTGTAGGTGAAACAGGCTTTGTAGGTTCACCTAAGCGTCGTGAAATCGGCCACGGTAAACTGGCTAAGCGTGGTATTGCAGCGGTAATGCCAAGCGTTGATGAATTCCCATACACCATCCGTGTTGTATCGGAAATCACTGAATCTAACGGTTCATCTTCAATGGCGTCTGTATGTGGTACGTCTCTTGCTCTTATGGATGCAGGTGTGCCAATCAAGAAATCTGTTGCGGGTATCGCAATGGGTCTTGTGAAAGAAGGCGATGATTTCGTTGTTCTTTCTGACATCTTGGGTGACGAAGATCACCTAGGTGACATGGACTTCAAAGTAGCGGGTACTGATGACGGTATTACTGCACTTCAGATGGATATCAAGATCGAAGGTATCACGAAAGAGATCATGCAGATCGCTCTGAACCAAGCTAAAGGCGCGCGTACGCACATCCTTAGCGTAATGGATCAAGCTATCAACGCACCTCGCGACGATATCTCTCAGTTTGCTCCTCGTATTCACACGATGAAGATCAACCCTGAGAAGATCAAAGACGTTATCGGTAAAGGTGGTGCGGTAATTCGTGCACTAACTGAAGAAACTGGCACAACGATCGAAATCGAAGACGACGGTACAGTGAAGATTGCAGCGACCGAAGGGACTGCAGCACAAGAAGCTATCCGCCGTATCGAAGAAATCACCGCTGACGTTGAAGTTGGCCGTGTTTACACCGGTAAGGTAATGCGTATTGTTGATTTCGGTGCATTCGTTTCTGTTATCGGTGCGAAAGAAGGTCTAGTACACATTTCTCAAATCTCGCAAGAGCGTATCGAGAAAGTGGCTGATCACCTTGAAATGGGTCAGGAAGTTCAAGTTAAAGTACTTGAAATCGACCGTCAGGGCCGTATCCGTCTAAGCATGAAAGAAGCCGCTGAAGATCAAAACCCAGCAGCTGCAGCAGCAGACAAGCCAGAAGCATAAGGCTTTTTGCTAAAAGCATGATATAAAGGGGCTATTAAGCCCCTTTTTTATTATTACCGTTATCGCCGCCATGCTTGCGCTACGATCGTATATGCTAGACATAGAGGCGTCTCACCGAGGGAGAACGGCATTGATTGCAAATCGGATAACACTGGCCTGTGCCGCATTGGTCATATTACTGACGGGGTGCGCTTCATCCCAGCCACAGTGGGCCCAGCCACCGATGGCGGTGCCATTCCAGCCAACCATTCAAGAACAAATTCAACTTGCCCGTATTGATCAATTGTTGCGCCGCAACGATTTGAATGACGATACGCTGGCACAAATGTATTACGAGCGTGGCTTATTGCATGACAGCATTGGTTTGCGTGATCTTGCTCGCCTCGACTTTAATCAGTCGCTCTCTTATAAGCCGAATCAAGCGGATGTTTTCAATATTCTCGGGGTGTATTTTACCCAGAGCGCCCATTTTGATGCTGCGTATGAAGCCTTTGACTCCAGCCTTGAGCTGAATGCCCATCACCCGTTTGCGCAGCGTAACCGTGGTATCGCCCTGTATTACGGCGGCCGTTACGACTTGGCCTTTGACGACTTAAATGCCCATTACCAGCAGAACATCAATGATCCTTACCGGGTGATTTGGCTGTACTTGGTGGAGCTGGAACAAGATCCCGTGAAAGCACAAGAGAAGCTGCGTCTGCGCTATGACAACAGTGACAAGCAGGATTGGGGCTGGCAGATCGTACGTTGGTACCTCAACGACATCTCTGAAACCGAATTTTTAAATCAGATCGCGCTGGAAAGCGAAGGCAATGCGCTATTGGCGGAGCGTCTGACGGAAGCCTATTTCTACATGGCCAAACTCTACTTCCACAACAAAGACTACGGCACGGCACTGATGTTGTATAAGTTGGCGTTGGCGGGCAATGTGTATGAGTTTGTTGAGCATCGTTTTTCATTGTTGGAGCTGAGCCGTTTGCAGGCAGCGATCAATGAACAGCAGCAATTTGATGCGGTACTGGATGTGGACAGCGAAAGTGACGCTGCGCGGTAATATTGGTGCATTGCGACTGTCCGATCGAATAGTTTAATACAGACGGTTCAATACCGATAATCCAGTAAACAAACGATAAAGAAAAGCCGCGACGAATCGCGGCTTTTTTGTGTGTGGTGTCTTTGTCAGTATGGCTTATGACTCGATGTTCAAACCAGCCACGTTGTGCCAGTAACCATTACAGTGATGACCACCTTTCAGCGCATGACGGGTGTGACCGTGCTGGTTGGCACGGAAGTCATCGACCAGCGACAGAGTATCAATACCCAGCGGGCTCAAGCGGATCACATCCACCAAGCCTTCCATGCCAAGCTGATCGTTGATCAGGTTGTAGCAGTAGCCGGATTGGGTCTGAATGCCGTTTAAGGTAAAGACTTTCTGCTCTTCCTGACTGTTTACCGTGATCCCATTTGGGTACTTGATACAGCAGGTTTCACAATCATCTTTCGCTTTGTCTTCCGCACGCGCGGTAAAGCAGCGAGCAGAGTAAGCCAGTGGCAGGTAGCCATAGCTGAACACTTCGGTTTCAAACTGGCTGCGAATGCCCATCTGCTCACACTCACTGACCACGTTTTGTAGCCATTGGCGAGACAACTCGACCGGCATACACCAGCGGATCATGCCCTTTTTCAAGAACAGGTTCAGGGTTTGAGCGTTGTAGCAGTTCACAGCCGGGCCGACCACAAACGGCACGTGGTTTTCATGCGCCAGTTGGATCGCGGACACGTCGTTGGCTTCAATAATGAAGTCGCCGTTATCAATGTACTTTTTCATGACATTGACTTCGCTTGGGGCTTCCAGCAGCGCCATGGTTGACAGCACGACTTGCTTACCGGAGGCCGAAATGTCTTTGGCGATCTCGAACCAGTGCGCAGGTTTCATTTCACGGCGCTTAGAGCACACCGTTTCACCCAGATAGATGATGTCAGTGTTGGCCTGCATGGCTTGCTGATAGAATGCTTCCACGTCGGTTTTCGGCCAAAAGTACAGTAGGGGGCCAAGGGCGTATTTCATGTTGGCTCCTTATTGCCATTTGCGGTGGTAAGCACCGAGCGTTGTTTGTTTACCTTCAGAGACGTTACCTAAGCAACTGTTCCATGCAGGTTCTACGCTGTAGCCTTCAGGGTTCGCTTTGTAACGGTCAATCGCCGCGCGCCAGGTTTTAGTGACCTGCTCAACGTAAGCCGGGCTACGCTGGCGGCCTTCAATTTTCACTGACGCAATGTTGGCTTTAAATAGTTCAGGTAAAATCTCCAGCGTATTCAGGCTGGTAGGCTCTTCTAATGCGTGATAACGGCGATCAACGCCGTCCAAGTTCACGTCAAAGCGGCCTTTACACAGGGTAGGATAGCCTGCGTTTTCGCCTGCGGCGTAACGGTCAATCAGCACTTCATTCAAGCGGGATTCCAACCCTTGTGGGGTTTCCTGCCAGCGAACGTATTTTGCCGGTGAGCACGCGCCCACGGTGTTTGGCGATTCGCCTGTCATGTACGATGACAGGTAGCAGCGACCTTCCGACATGATGCACAAGCTACCAAAGGCAAACACTTCCAGTTCCATATCGGTGTTACGTGCCAATTGTTTTACTTGGTGGATCGACAGCACGCGTGGCAGTACCACACGCTTTATATTGAAGTTCTGTTTGTAAAAGTCGATAGCGGCCGTGTTGGTCGCCGAGGCTTGTACAGACAGATGCAGTTCCAGATCCGGATACTTCGTGGCGGCATACTCCAGTACCGCGATGTCCGCCACGATCAAGGCATCCACGCCCATCGAGGCGGCTGTGTCGACCGCGGTACGCCAGCGGTCAAAACCGTCTGGGTGGGCAAAAGTATTCAGGGCAACATGCAGTTTACGGTCGTGGTCTCGTACATACTGCACGGCTTTTTCTAGTTTACGTCCTGTAAAATTTAAGCCGGCAAAATGGCGTGCATTGGTATCGTCTTTAAAGCCGATGTATACCGCATCTGCGCCATTATCAATGGCCGTTTTCAACGCCGGAAGGTTCCCGGCGGGGCAAAGTAGCTCCATGTTGATGTCATCTACCAGTCTGGAAATAAAGTCATAGCGCAAATAGTAGGGGGCACGCGGCCCCCATGTTTTGATGTCAGGCAGGTTTTGTTGATTTAGGACAACTTATTTTGCATTTTTAGTCGCTAACGGATCACGACTAATGGTGAGTATGCTTATGCAAAATGGCTTCAAGTTCGTCTTTAGGTAGCGGCTTGTAGAAGTGGAAACCTTGGATAGAGTTGCAGTGCAAGTTTGACAGCAAAGTGGCTTGCTCGCGGGTTTCGACGCCTTCAGCGACCACGCTCATGTTCAGGGCTTTACCTAAATTAATGATGTTTTCAATCAATGTGAGCTGCTTGGGCACACTGTCGATATCCTGAATAAAGGCGCGGTCGATCTTGAGCTCATCCAGCGGGAAGCGGGCGAGGTAAGACAGCGATGAATACCCGGTACCAAAGTCATCAATTGACAGCGCAAAGCCGAGTTTTTTGATCGCATTCAGCATCTGGATCGTGTGCTCACCATCGCTCATGACCGCACTTTCGGTCAGCTCAAAGGTGATGTCGTTCGGGTTAACCCCGATGGACTTGTGCAGGCGATCCACAAACTTGATCAGGTTCGGGTTACCAAATTGCTGCGGTGACAGGTTGATCGCCACACGGCCGGTCAGCAAGCTTTGGGATTTCCATTGCTTCACGGTAGTAAACACTTCACGCATCACCACTTGGCCCAGTTGTTCGATCAGGCCTGAACGTTCCGCGACCGGAATAAATTGCGCGGGGCTGATGTAGCCTTCGACCGGATGGTTCCAACGTACGAGGGCTTCTGCGCCATCAATGGCAAAATCGCGGGCGTTGACTTTGGGTTGATACCAGACTTCCAGCCCATTATTTTGCAGCGCTTTTTGCAACTCGATTTCCAGCCATAGCTGCATGCGCGCTTCTTTGTTCATTTCTTCGCTGAAGGCCACGGCACGGTTACGGCCGCGATTTTTCGCTTCGTACATGGCCGTATCGGCATTTTGCAGCAAAATACGGGCATCGTTGCCATCACCGGGGAAATTGACCATGCCAATCGAGCACGCTAAGTGCTTGCTGAAATGGTGAAGATTAAACGGCTGATTGATCAGAGCAATGACTTGCTCTGCGGTTAAATCGCCCACCTTGTGATGCTCGGGGTGGGACAGCAAGATGGCAAATTCATCGCCACTCAAATGGCCGATAATGGCCTCTTTGGGCAAGGCACGCAGCAGTCGCTTACCAATTTCTTGCAACACCTGATCGCCAATGTGATGACCAAGAGAGTCATTGATATTTTTAAAGTTATCAATGTCGAGGTAAAGCATGAAAAACGGGATGTCTTGTTTGATGGTCTGCTCCAGCTTGCGGCTGAAACCGTGACGGTTCAACATGCCCGTTAAGGGATCGGTTTGGACCAATTGGTCGAGCTTTTCTTGTTTACTGAGCTGTTGGTTGTTGTCTTGCAAAAGCAACAGGCGAGCAGGCGAACCCAGTAGGGGGATCGGCGAAGCCGACAGGCGTAATGCACGTTGGCTCGGGCAGAGCGGGCTGGTTTGGCAGTTGCGACTTTCGCCTTTACCCAGCGATTGCAACTGGGCCTTTTGTAGCGGCTTGTTGTTGCTGTCGACCAGTAGCTTGCCTAACTCCGTGCCTTGCAGATCGGCCACCGACTCAAAGCCCAGCAGCATCGCCGCATTGGCATTGGCAGAAATAATGGTGTTCTCTTCGACAATGCAGCATCCTTCATGCATCATCTGATTGAGCACTTGCAGCTGTTTTTCTAGCTCTTGGATGGTGTTGACCAACACTTGGCGTTCCGAGGTGTCGGCACAATGCAACACAATGTGCTGGACTTGTCCGTCGGCAGTGCGCAGGGGAGACAAACTGAAATGCATACTGGTGTCATGACGGCTGTCATCGAGCACCACTTCGCCTTCGACGGTCTCACCGGCAAAGGCCCGTTGGTAATACGGTGACATGGCCCGATAAAATGTTGGGCCTAACGTGTCATTATCATTGAGTCCGAGCAGCTCTGTGCGCTCTAGTCCGCTGATTTCACAATAGCGATTATTCACCGCCAGATAATTATGCTGCTGATCGAGCACCGCAAAAAGAAAAGGGCTGTTATCAGTCAGTAGGGGAAACCAGTAATGGAGTTGCTCTGTCGGCATGGTATGAAAGGGATATCCGTATGTAGCTGCCCGCAAAAGAACAAGGCGACAGGTGTGTTTTTTATTACTATACCTTGCCTCTTGGCGGTAATCCCAAACTTTGCGGCATGAATACCGGTTTTTTTGACTCAAGGCATAAAATGGCGGCCCTTTCTTGCCATACAATCAAGCGTCCCATGCGACCTTATACAGGAAAAGATTAATAGTGATTGCTCAACTAAGACAACAGCTGGTTCAACATGGCCCAGCGTTTTTACGTGTACCTGCCAAACTGACGCCGTTTGCCGTTCAGAAAAAAGTCATGCTGGAAGGCTTGGCCATGGTTTTCAAAGAAGCCTTGGAAGACGGTGATTTCGAGTTTTTGGATGATCGTTGGTTAAAAGTCGAAGTGAGGGATCTGGATCTGCGCTGGTACATCAGTTACCAAAACGAGCAACTGGTGGTGTCAGAGCATGTTGAACAAGAAGACGTGAGTTTCAGCGGCGAGTGCAATGACTTGGTGTTGATTGCGGCGCGCAAAGAAGACCCGGACACGCTGTTCTTCCAGCGCCGTTTGCGCATTGAAGGCGATACTGAATTGGGGTTGGAAGTGAAGAATCTGATGGACAGCATCGATTTGGATTCACTGCCAGCACCGGTGAAATTTTTGCTAAATCAGTCCGCCGATTTCATTCAAAAAGGCATGCAATCGTCGGCGGAACGTAAAGAGGTGATGAATGCTCATTAGAACGGAAGCGCCAGCCGATATTTTGCCGATTGATCGTCTACTTAAAGACGTGTTTGAGACCGAAGCCGAAGCCAACTTGGTGATGCGTTTGCGTGAAAATGGCAACCGTACCTTGTCATTGGTGGCATGCAACGATGACGGCGAGCTGGTTGGTCACGCGTTCTTCAGCCCGGTGACCCGTGACGGTGAAGACGAAAGCTGGCAGGGTTTGGCCCCGCTGGCCGTACGCGCAGACTATCAGCGCCAGGGCGTGGGCCTGGCACTGATGGAAGAAGCGAAGCAAATGTTGGCCGAGCTGAGCTACCCGGTGATTGTGGTATTGGGCAGCGATCAGTACTACCCGAAAGTGGGTTTCAGCCAAGCGTCATTGCAAGGGTTAACGTGCTCGTTCCCAGTACCGGAAGCACTCTTCATGGTGCTGGAATTGTTGCCAGACACGATCGCGGGCAAACAAGGCATGATCGAATATTGCCCTGAATTTGCCGATGTCTAAGGCGTGACCGTCTTGCGAGCGAAAATACCACCTGTCGGTGGTATTTTTTTTGCGTGTCTTTACTGTGTTCCGGCGGGGATCTGGTAGTATCACCCGCCAGAATGAACAGCATGTAGGTGAGTGGATGAAACAGCGCGATTTACAGCTCATGCAAGAGATGGGATTGACCTACTGGCAAGTCCGTAAACCGGATTTTTATCCGGGACGCGATCTGCCGGCAATCGATTTGCCGCCCTCCTGCCAGCTGCTCTTTGTCTGTGATGACGAATTGGATGAGCACGATCGCTGGTTGTTTGGCCGTATTCTGAGCAGCATGAAACTCACGCCTGAACAGGCACTGTGTCTGCCTTCTGTCGCCGTCGAGCAGATCCGCGAACACCATTTAACCTGGTGCTGGATCGCCGGTTGTGAAGCCGTGCATCCGACCGGATGCCAATTGCTGACCTCTACCGCGTTAGCGCAGATGCATACCCATCCAACGAGTAAAAAAGCCCTTTGGCAACAGATTTGTTCTTATGACACATAACATCGTATTACTGGCGCCGCATCACTTAGATGATGTGTGGCGCATTGAACAAGCCGCTCACGCGTACCCGTGGGCGGAATCCATGATCCGCAAAGCGCCCAACAAGATCGCCCTGAACTGTGGGTTAGAAGTGGACGGCACGCTGGTCGGTTATTGCTTCGGTCAGCTGGTGGCTGGTGAAGCGACCGTGCTGAACATTGCCATGGATCCGACTTGGCAAGGCAAAGGCTTGGGTAAAGCCTTAATGGAAGGCTTTATGGCGCTGCTTGAAGCGCGCAATGCCGAAGAAATTTGGCTGGAAGTGCGAGAAAGCAACACCCGCGCTTATCAGCTGTATGAATCGTTAGGTTTCAATGAAATCAACCGACGAGTGGGTTACTACCCCGCAGACAATGGCCGCGAAGATGCGTTAATCATGACGTATATGATGATGTAGCCGTTGCGAGGGTAAACACCCGCGCAAACAGGGGTCTCTTGCCTCTGTCGCTTTGGGCGGAGTTTGCGTATAATTCCGCCATATTCAACGCTCCTATCACCTTATAACGATGCTGTGCCAGCTAGAGGACGTCATGTAATTGTTGATTATTGATTCATCCATTTATTGATTTATCTATGTCTGCCAGCGCAGAGACGCCGGATCCTCGTGGATCTTGGCATTAGGAGCTTGCCAACCCGTCAGCGTGTCTTGCACGGGACGCAGTTCGATTATTGAAATCTCTCACAGGATTATCAACGCTTATGTCTTTTCTACCTGAAGTGAACAAACGCCGTACGTTTGCGATCATTTCTCACCCCGATGCGGGTAAAACAACCATCACTGAAAAAGTGCTGTTATTCGGAAACGCGATCCAGAAAGCCGGTACCGTTAAAGGCCGTGGCTCTAACCAGCATGCTAAGTCTGACTGGATGGAGATGGAAAAAGAACGTGGTATCTCGGTGACCACGTCTGTTATGCAGTTCCCTTTCAATGGTCGTCTGGTGAACCTACTGGATACCCCGGGACACGAAGACTTCTCGGAAGATACCTACCGTACGCTAACGGCGGTTGACTCCTGTTTGATGGTGATCGATGCGGCGAAGGGTGTCGAAGATCGTACCCGTAAGCTGATGGAAGTGACCCGTCTGCGTGATACGCCGATCGTGACGTTCATGAACAAATTGGACCGTGAAGTACGTGATCCAATGGAAGTCTTGGACGAAGTAGAAAACGAATTGGGTATGATGTGTGCGCCTATTACTTGGCCAATTGGCTGTGGTAAAGAGTTTAAAGGTGTTTACCACATCCACCGTGATGAGACGATTCTGTATGAATCAGGTCACGGCCATGAAATTCAAGAAGTGCGTATCATTAAAGGGCTGGACAACCCAGAACTTGACGAGAAAGTCGGTGCAAGCCTAGCAGAAAGCGTGCGTGAAGAGCTTGAACTGGTGATGGGTGCGTGCCCAGAGTTTGATCTTGATGCGTTCCTGACGGGTGAGCTGACACCGGTTTACTTCGGTACCGCATTGGGTAACTTTGGTGTTGACCACATGCTAGAGGGCCTGACCGAGTGGGCGCCAGCGCCGAAAACGCGTCAAGCCGTAGAGCGTGATGTTGAAGCAACAGAAGAGAAATTCTCTGGCTTCGTGTTTAAGATCCAGGCAAACATGGATCCAAAACACCGTGACCGTATCGCCTTTATGCGTATCGTATCGGGTACATATACCCAAGGCATGAAGATGAACCACGTGCGTACCGGTAAATTGGTCAGCATTTCAGATGCCGTTACGTTCATGGCGGGCGACCGTTCACGCGCTGAAACCGCATATGCGGGTGATATCATTGGTCTGCACAACCACGGTACCATTCAGATTGGTGATACGTTCACGCAAGGCGAAAGCCTGAAGTTTGCGGGTATCCCGAACTTCGCACCGGAACTGTTCCGTCGCATTCGTCTGAAAGATCCGCTGAAGCAAAAGCAGTTGCTGAAAGGTCTGGTACAGCTGTCTGAAGAAGGCGCGGTACAGGTTTTCCGTCCATTGCAGAATAACGATCTGATCGTGGGTGCGGTGGGTGTGCTTCAGTTTGACGTGGTCGTGGCCCGTCTGAAATCGGAGTACAACGTAGAAGCGATCTACGAAGGTGTGAACGTGGCCACCGCCCGTTGGGTGGAATGTGACGACGTGAAGAAGTTTGAAGACTTCAAACGTAAGAACCAGTCGAACCTTGCCCTTGATGGCGGCGACAACCTGAGCTACATCGCGCCAACCATGGTGAACCTGAACCTGGCGAAAGAGCGTTTCCCAGAAGTGGATTTCCGCGCGACACGCGAACACTAATTGTTACGAGTAGACGGAATCATCCCCGTTGCTGGTAGGAAAGAAAACGAAAGCCGTCACAGTTGTGACGGCTTTTTTTATGCTTTTGTGAAACGCCGCGCTATCACAGGCAACCGACCCAAGGATAGGGTCTACTATTCTGGGTAGTGAGAGTTATCGTCAAGCCAAGGAGTGCAGACCGATGAAAGACCATCCGACCCAAGACGCATCAGCGGCGCTAAGCCGCATGCTGGCCGCCGAAAAATCGGTATACACTTTACAAGGCGAAGCCCACCCACTTGGCGCCTCTGTCCTTGCAGATGGGGTGAATTTTAGCGTCTATTCCAAGGACGCCACACGGGTGACATTGCATTTGTTCACCCATGCCGATGCCACTCGCCCGCAGCATTCGTTTGAATTGAACCCTTCCCTGCATAAGCGGGGGCATTACTGGTTTATGTTTGTGGGGAACATCGGTCACGGCCAGCATTATGCCTTGCAGGTGGATGGCCCTTGGATCCCCGGCAAAGGGCTGCGCTTTAACCCGGAGAAAGTGCTGATTGACCCGTACAGTCAGGCGATCAGCTTGGGAACGGTGTACTCCCGTGAACGGGCGATCGCCCCAGAGTGTAATATCGATGCCTGCATGAAAAGCATCGTGGTAGATCACCGCGGGTTTGACTGGCAAGGGGTACGGGCCCCACGCCATTCCCTGACCGACACCATCATCTATGAAATGCACGTGGGCGGCTTTACCCGTGATCCGTCATCGGGTGTTGACCCCACCTTACGCGGCACTTATGCTGGTGTAATTGAGAAAATTCCGTACCTGAAAGCCTTAGGTGTGACCGCGGTTGAACTGATGCCAGTGCAGCAGTTTGATGTGGATGATGCCCCTGACGGCAAACAAAACTATTGGGGCTATAGCCCGATTAACTTCTTTGCCGTACATGCGGGCTACAGCGTGGAAAACGATCCCCTCTGTGCCATTGATGAGTTCAAAACCTTGGTGCGAGAGCTGCACAAAGCGGACATAGAAGTGATCTTAGATGTGGTATTCAACCATACTGCGGAAGGCGATGAACACGGCCCCACGTTCTGTTTTAAAGGCTTGCAGAACGGCGCGTATTACCTGATTGATCATGAAAATGGCCACTACAGCAACTACAGTGGGTGTGGCAATACCTGCAACGCGAACCACAGTGTGTTACGTCGAATGATCATTGATGCGCTGCATTTTTGGGTCACGGAAATGCATGTGGATGGCTTCCGATTTGACTTAGCCTCCGTCTTATCCCGTGATAGCCAAGGCCATCCGATGCAAGAGCCGCCGTTACTGTGGTCCATCGACTCGGATCCCATCTTGTGTAATACCAAAATCATTGCCGAAGCGTGGGATGCCGCGGGCTTGTATCAAGTGGGCTCGTTTATTGGTGATCGCTGGAACGAGTGGAACGGCAAATACCGTGATGATGTGCGAGCGTTTTGGCGTGGCGACAGCGGGAGTGTCAGCCTTTTTGCCTCACGTTTGCTAGGCTCACCTGATATTTATTGTCGCCACCACCACACCCCGCACCGCTCCGTGAACTTTATTTGTGCCCATGATGGATTCACCCTGAATGATCTGGTCAGCTACGGTCAGAAGCATAACTTGGCCAATGGAGAGGCCAACCGCGATGGGGATAACCACAATATTTCCAGCAACTACGGGGTGGAAGGGCCGACCGACAACCATGATATTGAAGCCCTGCGTCATCGCCAGTGTAAGAACATGATGGCGACCCTCTTTTTGTCATTGGGCACCCCGATGATGAGTATGGGGGACGAAGTGCGTCGTACTCAGCAGGGCAACAATAACGCCTATTGTCAGGATAATCCTATTAGCTGGATGGACTGGACGCTGGTGGACAAGCATGCCGATTTGCTGCGGTTTGTGACCTTACTCAGTGAGATCCGCACCGCGGAACCCACCATCGACTGGAACATGCACATGTCGCTCAATGCGGTATTGGAAGATGTAAGCATTCGTTGGCACGGAGTACAGCCGGATCAGCCAGATTGGTCGGAACACTCACACTCGTTGGCGTTGACCGTGTACCATCCTATCACCCAAGACGAGCTGTACGTGGTGTGCAATGCGTACTGGGATCCACTGAACTTTACGTTGCCGAGCCGTGAAGGTAGTGAGTGGCACATGTTGATCAATACCGCCAAAGCGGCGCCACACGATATTTATCCGGTCGGCAAGGCGCCAATTTATCCGTATGATCGTGTGCTGGCCAGTGGCCGAAGTATGATTGTTATGGTGGCCAAGTCGACCCAAGATGTGCCAGCGAGGACATCGTGATCGTGGTCACAACAGGAAAGAACGAGGAATAGAGAAGAGCCCCCCATGATAGCTGTATTACGACGCGCCCTAGCGGCGTATGACCGTTGGTGTCGAGACATGGGATTAGCCCCAGAGCACCGGCGCAGTTGTGCGCCGGTGCGCTATGACGAGGACGATCCACGTCATCCGGCCCAGCGTGCTTTGCGTGCGACAAGGGGTAATGATGCTGATCGATAGCCATTGCCATTTCGACTTTGCACCGTTTTGTGACGATCCGGCGCAGTATTTGGCGGACGCGCGGCGCGTCGGGGTCGAAAAGTTGGTGATCCCTGCCGTGGGGGTGCGCAATTGGGCCGCGGTACAAGCCTTATCGGCGCAGTATGACGGGGTCTACTTTGCCTTAGGGTTGCACCCCTTCTTCAGTGCCGAGCATACGCCAGACGATGTTACCGCGCTGGCGGATGCACTGGCTGCTGACGCACTTTTGCGAGCACAATTGCGCAGCAAATGCGTTGCAGTCGGGGAATGTGGGCTAGACTTTGCCATTGCTGATGCCAATAAAGATCAACAGATGGCGTTATTGGACGCACAGCTCCAATTGGCGAATCAGTATCGCCTGCCTGTGATCTTGCATTGTCGCAACGCGTTTCCCGAATTGGTGCGTTTGTTGCGGCAACATACACCGGTTGCCGGTGGGGTCTATCACGCTTTTAGTGGGAGCTATCCACAAGCGAAACAGCTTCTTGATCTAGGTATCAATATTGGGGTGGGGGGTACGATAACCTATCCGCGCGCCAATAAGACACGTCAGACGATAGCGGCCTTGCCATTGACGGCGTTGTTACTGGAAACGGACGCGCCGGATATGCCTATTGCTGGCTATCAAGGGCAACCGAACCGACCAGACCGATTGGTGCATGTGTTGCATGAACTTGCAGCGATTCGAGGGGAAAGCGAACGAGATGTTGAGCATGTAGTTACCTTAACCACCGCTGAACTTTTTGGTATTCCGATGTGAACCAAGCTCACATAAAAAACGATTGCGTTAAACGATTGCGCAATCGTATCCTGCTTTTTGTGATCGGTCTCACGTTTGCGGTTTTGCTTTCACTTCATTTCCTTGCAAATTGTGAAGTCGGCATTATTTTATCCGGCGTAGCATGAGTATAATGCGCCGGACTCTTAATGAGCCGAATTGTCGAGACGCCAAACTTAACTTGAGGGATGCCATAAACTATGAGCGTGTTTATGAGCCTGGTTGGGATGGTAGTACTGCTACTGATTGCTGTACTTCTATCTGATAACCGTAAAGCTATTAATCTTCGTACTGTTGGTGGTGCATTTGCCATCCAATTTATTATTGGTGCATTTGTTCTTTATGTACCAGTCGGTCGTGACGTGCTATACGGCATGTCTCAAGGTGTTGCTAACGTTATCAACTATGGTAACGACGGTATCAACTTCTTGTTCGGCGGTTTAACGTCAGACAAAATGTTTGAACTGTTCGGCGGTGGCGGTTTCGTCTTTGCCTTACGTGTACTACCTGTCATCGTTTTCTTCTCTGCATTGATCAGCGTGCTGTACTACTTGGGCGTCATGCAGGTTGTCATCAACATTCTTGGTGGTGGTTTACGTAAAGTTCTGGGCACGTCTCACGCAGAATCTATGTCTGCAACAGCGAACATTTTCGTCGGTCAAACGGAAGCACCATTGGTGATTCGTCCGTTCGTACCGAAGATGACACAGTCTGAGCTGTTTGCCGTTATGTGTGGTGGTCTAGCCTCTGTAGCCGGTGGTGTATTGGCGGGTTATGCGTCAATGGGCGTACCGCTAGAGTACTTGATTGCCGCGTCATTCATGGCAGCACCGGGTGGTCTTCTCTTTGCTAAGATCATCAAGCCGGAAACTGAAACCCCTGTGACTCAGTTGGCAGACGACGCAACGTCTGGCGACGATAAGCCAGCAAACGTGATTGACGCAGCCGCAGCGGGTGCTTCTTCAGGTATGCAACTTGCGTTGAACGTTGGTGCGATGCTACTGGCATTCATCGGTTTGATTGCACTGGTTAACGGTATGTTGGGCGGCATCGGCGGTTGGTTCGGTATGCCTCACCTAACACTAGAATTGATTCTGGGTTACGTGTTCTCACCACTTGCATTCCTGATCGGTGTGCCTTGGTCAGAAGCAACAGTTGCAGGTTCATTCATCGGTCAGAAACTGGTTGTGAACGAATTCGTGGCTTACTTGAACTTTGCCCCTTACCTGAAAGATGCAGCGGATGGCGGTATGCTGGTTGCTGAAACAGGTGCGGCAATGTCTGATAAGACACAAGCTATCATCTCGTTCGCATTGTGTGGCTTCGCTAACCTATCATCAGTCGCTATCCTACTGGGTGGTCTGGGTGGTCTAGCACCAAGCCGTCGTCACGACATCGCACGCTTCGGTATGAAGGCAGTAGCAGCAGGTACATTGTCTAACCTGATGTCAGCGACAATCGCAGGTCTGTTCGTGACCCTATCGATGTAAGACTCGAATGTCTGAATCGCATTGAAAAACGCCGCTGTGGCTTCCACAGCGGCGTTTTTGTTTGTTTAGAGAAACGGGAAGCGAGATTCGAGTGTCGTGTCTTCGAGTTTCTAGTTCTTGTTTTTTCTCGACACTCGAAACCCGCTACTCGCCACGGATTCCCGCATTTCTCGTTCCTAGTCCCTCGTCCCTGCTTTTGCTTTATCTAGGTTCCAGGTTCTCGTCTCTCTTTCCCTGCTTCTCCCTGATCAACACATACGGTAAACATCCGCGATCTTGCGACCAAGATATGTCATAAAATCGATTGCGCTCCGGTTTCAGCCGTCCCCCTTTGCTAGCATTACATTCGTGGTTTAGGCGACTACACTTTCTGTGTGCAAAAGCAGACAGAGAGAGAAATCATGAGCGAAGTACTGTTGGCATTAGCGGCTGGCTTTATCGTAGGGATCTTGTTTTCAGCGCTTAAACTGCCTATTCCCGCCCCGCCGGTATTATCGGGGGTGATGGGTATTGTCGGGGTCTACGTTGGCGGGATTGCGTACCAGTGGATCGTCGAACGGTTTTTTACCTAGTGACGGCAGCGTTGTTTACTCCGGTGGCCAGTTTTTCGTTATGGAAACACATTGTCCACACTAGGAAACGCAACTTTCATGGTGAGGCCTAGGCTGCCTTGGTATGATTGACCGGTACCATCGAAATAAGATTTACGCTGTATTTGCCTTGCTTTGTCATTATGTTATGACCAGTGAGTGCAAGTGAGCATCACGGCCGAGTAACCCCATCATGCGGTTATCGGCGCGGTGAAACGGATAGCAATTCGCTCCCTGATCTCGCGATAGGGGGAGAAGACTTCAGGGAATCAAGTCCGTTATACCTGAATGACAGCGGTGCGCTGCATCGGGTATCACTGTTCACATCGCGGGCCGTTTGGCCGTGACATTGACTGTCACTGTCAGGCGTAGAGGAACAGTGTTTATTAGCTTGTTTACATAGAATTGGACTGGAGAAAGTCATGAGCGATTTAAAAGCGGCTGCACTGCGTGCGCTTCAACTAATGGATCTAACAACACTGAATGAAGACGACACTGACGCAAAAGTGATCGCACTGTGTAAAGATGCAAAAACAGCGGTAGGTAACACGGCTGCTATTTGTATTTACCCGCGTTTTATTCCTGTGGCGAAAAAGCAACTGCGTGAGCAAGGTACACCAAACGTGCGCATTGCCACCGTGACTAACTTCCCGCACGGTAACGACGACATCGAGATCGCTGTTGCTGAAACCAAAGCGGCTGTGGCTTACGGTGCAGATGAAGTGGACGTGGTATTCCCATACCGTGCGCTAATGGCGGGCAACGAAGAAGTGGGCTTTGAACTGGTTAAGCAGTGTAAAGCGGCATGTGGCGATGTATTGCTGAAAGTGATCATCGAAACCGGCGAATTGAAAACCGAAGCGCTGATCAAAAAAGCCTCTGAAATTTCAATCAACGCGGGCGCAAACTTCATTAAAACGTCTACCGGTAAAGTGCCTGTGAACGCGACCCCAGAATACGCTGAGATCATGCTAAACGTGATCAAAGACATGGGCGTGGCAGAAACCGTTGGTTTTAAACCAGCCGGTGGCGTACGTACGGCAGAAGATGCTCAGCAATACCTAGCGATGGCTGACCGCATCTTGGGCGACACGTGGGCAGACAACATGCACTACCGTTTTGGCGCATCAAGCCTGCTAGCAAGCCTACTTCACACCCTGGGTGAAGGCGAAGCAGCGGCGGAAGGCGGCTACTAATCCATTCCAATAAGGTGGCCGACTGGCCGCCTTATTTTTATATCCATTTTACGTTTTACTTTCTGGTTTTTATTTACGGTTTTTGCCTACGTGTGCTTTGTGCAGCGTCTACAGGCGGCTCGCGTACACCTGAAAATCACCGACAGTAAACCGTGACGATCCTACACTCGCTATTATTTATTGGGGAATACCATGTATTTACCACAAGAAATCATCCGTAAGAAACGTGACAACATCGAGCTAACGGCTGACGAAATCAATTTCTTTATTCAAGGTATTGCCAAAGATACCGTGTCAGAAGGCCAGATCGCGGCATTCGCGATGGCGATTTACTTCAATGATATGACCATGGATGAGCGTGTTGCGCTGACCTGTGCGATGCGTGATTCCGGTATGGTGATTGACTGGAGCCACATGCAGTTCGATGGCCCAATCGTCGATAAGCACTCTACCGGTGGTGTGGGTGACGTGACATCGCTGATGCTTGGCCCAATGGTGGCAGCCTGTGGTGGTTACGTGCCGATGATTTCTGGTCGTGGCTTAGGCCACACCGGCGGTACATTGGATAAGCTGGAATCCATTCCAGGTTACAACATTACCCCAACCAATGACGTGTTCGGTCAAGTGACCAAAGACGCAGGCGTGGCGATTATCGGCCAGACCGGTGATTTGGCACCGGCGGATAAGCGTGTATACGCGACCCGTGACGTGACCGCGACTGTGGATAACATCTCCCTGATCACCGCGTCTATTTTGTCGAAGAAATTAGCCGCGGGCCTTGGCTCGCTCGTGATGGATGTAAAAGTGGGTTCGGGTGCCTTTATGCCGACCTACGAAGCGTCGGAAGATCTGGCAAAATCCATCGTTGCTGTGGCGAACGGGGCGGGCACCAAAACCACCGCGTTGCTGACCGATATGAATCAGGTACTCGCATCAACGGCGGGTAATGCGCTGGAAGTTCGCGAAGCCGTGCAATTCCTGACCGGTGAATACCGCAATCCTCGCTTATTTGAAGTGACCATGGCATTGTGTGCGGAAATGCTTGTAAACAGTGGTTTAGCGGCAGATATTGATCAGGCGCGCACGGATTTGCAAACGGTGTTGGATAACGGTAAAGCGGCAGAGTGCTTTGGCAAAATGGTCGCTGGCCTTGGTGGTCCTGCTGATTTTATGGCGAACTACGACAACTACCTAGAACGTGCTGAGATCGCCAAGCCGGTATACGCCGAGCAAAGCGGTTATGTGTACGCGATGGATACCCGCGCATTGGGTATGGCCGTTGTGGGCATGGGTGGCGGTCGTCGTGTGGCGGCAGATTCCATTGACTACGCGGTAGGCTTGAGCGACATGATCCGTTTGGGTGATGAAGCCAATGCCGAGCAACCACTGGCCGTGATCCACGCGCGTACTGACGCACAGTGGGAAGAGGCGGCCAAAGCCGTGCGTGCTGCAATTACGATTGCGGATGAAAAGCCGGCACCCACACCGGTTGTTTACCGCCGTGTTCGTCCTGAAGATGTTTGATGGAGTGCAAAATGAAACGTTCAATTATTCTGGTTCTGGATTCTTTTGGCATTGGTGCCACTGCAGACGCCGTTGATTTCGGTGATGTAGGTGCCAATACCCTGGGCCATATTGCACAAGCGTGTGCACGCGGCGAAGCCGATAACAGCTTACGCAGTGGTCCATTGCACTTGCCAAACTTAAACCGTTTAGGCTTGGGTAAAGCGTGTGAAGAGTCGTCAGGTGAGTTCCCAGCAGGGCTTGACCCGCAGGTTGAGATCACGGGCGCTTACGGCCACGCGGCTGAATTGTCTTCAGGGAAAGACACCCCATCGGGTCACTGGGAAATGGCCGGTGTACCGGTCTTGTTTGATTGGGGCTATTTCTCTGATCACAGCAACAGTTTCCCGACCGAATTGACCGACCGTATTCTTGTCCGTGCTGGCCTTGAGGGCTTCTTGGGTAACTGCCACGCATCAGGCACACAAGTGCTGGATGACTTGGGCGAAGCACACATGAAAACCGGCTGGCCGATTTTCTACACCTCTGCGGACTCGGTATTCCAGATCGCGTGTCACGAAGAGACCTTCGGTTTGGATAAGCTGCTTGAGCTGTGCCAGATCGCGCGTGAAGAGCTGGCCGATTACAACATTGGCCGCGTGATTGCGCGTCCGTTCATCGGCCCAGCGAAGGGCCAGTTTGAGCGTACTGGTAACCGTCGTGATTTGTCGGTTGAGCCACCAGCGCCAACCCTGCTACAGAAGTTGGTGGAAGAGAAAAACGGCGACGTGATCGCGATCGGTAAAATCTCTGACATCTATGCGGGCTGTGGTATCACGCAGAAAGTGAAAGCGACCGGTATTCCGGCGTTGTTTGACGCGACGCTAGCACAAATGCAGGTCGCGGGGGACAACACCATCGTGTTCACCAACTTCGTCGACTTTGACTCTGCTTACGGCCACCGCCGTGACGTCGCCGGTTATGCCGCGGCGCTGGAATATTTCGACAAGCGTTTGCCTGAAATTCTGGAACTGCTGCAGGAAGACGATGTGTTAGTTATGACCGCCGATCACGGTTGTGATCCCACGTGGCCAGGCACGGATCATACCCGTGAGCACATCCCTGTTTTGGTCACTGGTCCGAAGATCAAAGCGGGCTCGCTAGGCCGTCGCGACACGTTCGCCGACATCGGCCAGAGCTTGGCGGAATACTTTGGTACCACCGACATGGAATACGGGAAATCTTTCCTGTAAGCCGAACGAAAAAGACTGATCCCAGCGCCGTTTAGGTCTATATTTGCTTAGATTAACACTGCGCTGGGCAGATCTGTTGACATTGGGATGGGCGATAACAATAAGACCCACACCAACCCATGATATAAAGGAAATAACAATGGCGACTCCTCACATTAACGCAGAAATGGGTGATTTTGCAGACGTAGTATTGATGCCGGGTGATCCACTTCGCGCAAAATACATTGCAGAAACCTTTCTAGATGACGCAAAAGAAGTGTGTAACGTACGTAACATGTTCGGTTATACCGGTACGTACAAAGGCCGTAAGATCTCTGTCATGGGTCACGGCATGGGTATTCCTTCTTGCTCTATCTACGCTACTGAGTTGGTAAAAGACTTCGGCGTGAAGAAAATCATCCGTGTGGGCAGCTGTGGTGCGGTACGTGACGATGTAAACCTACGTGATGTTGTGATCGGCATGGGCGCATCGACGGATTCTAAAGTGAACCGTATGCGTTTTGGCGGCCACGATTTCGCGGCACTGGCTGATTTTGGCATGGTGAAGAACGCGGTTGATGCGGCGAAAGCCAAAGGCATCGACGTTAAAGTAGGTAACATTTTCTCTGCGGATCTGTTCTACAACCCAGATTTCGATTTCTTCCAAACGATGAACAAATACGGCATCGTGGGTGTAGAAATGGAAGCGGCAGGCATCTACGGTCTAGCGGCAGAGTTCGGCGCGAAAGCCCTAACTATCTGTACCGTGTCTGACCACATCCTACGTGGCGAAGCGACGACCTCTGAAGAGCGTCAGCTAACGTTCAACGAGATGATGGAAATCGCGCTTGAGTCTGTGTTGCTAGGCGACGCTGACGAAGCATAATCGTCATCAATCAGACGATAAAAAAGGGCAGACCTGTGGGTCTGCCCTTTTGTTTATACGGCTTTGTTTATACAGCTTGTCTATATAGTTTTGTTTTGCCGCATTAGCTCGCACCCTGCATTAGTCTTTCTTATTGGCGGTGAGCAAATACGGAAAATGCCAAATGTCTTTGCGACGGCCAAAGGTGAAGGCCAGCATGAAACCGATGACCACGGCTGCAATGATCAACGAGCGGATCACCGAGGTGATATGATCAATGTCATACAGCGTCCGTGCCAACAGGCGATCGTGCTCTAAGGTTAAGCGCAGAAATCCCACCACCTGATGCGACGTCATGATCGGTTCCACAATTTGCTGACGGCCATAACTGGCCACCGCCAACGGGGTTGAGAGTCCGGTGACTTGGGTGAGCGGCATCGCGTCGGTATTTTTAGCGATGGTCGCCCCCTCCAAACTGTAGATCGTGGCATCGAGGATCAAGGGTTCATCGGCCAAGCGTTCCACCAGCACCTGCAACTTGTCTTGATGATTCTCAACCACATTCAAGCTCGCGGTTTGTGCGGCCTGACGGGCCATCAAGCGGGTGAGGGTTTGGGTTTGTTCACTCAAGGCTTGGTAATTACGTTTGGTCAGATCCGAGCCGTATTCCAGCATCGTAATAACCGCGGCTAAACAGCCGAACACGACAAACAGTTGCCATGCTTTTTGAAAGCGCGTTTTTTTATATTTCATCATCTCAGCAGTACTAAGTGTGCCAATATTATCTTTGGGCTTGCCCTGGTAATTTACAATAGGGTAACGTGTGGCAAGACATTTACTTTAACATGGATGGTGTATAAGTGCTTAAAATAAGGAAACATACCTCTCTATATCAACGGTATCCTGCCGTGGTATCGGCCAGTAACCGTGATCGCCGTCGTGCGAACACCCTGATTTATGGTCAAGCGATCTGCCCTGAAATGGTTGCGTCCATCGAATCGACGTTGGCGGTTTCGCTGGGGTTGGCGGCGGCGTGGAAGGTAGGGCAGTATGATTGTCTGTTGGCCACGATTCCTTATTCTGAGGCGTTGGCGGAATGCGTGATCGCCCATCAGCTGGATATTGCCCATGTGCAGGATGTGCCGGATTTGTTAGAACCCGGTTTAGTGCTCATGGATATGGACTCCACCGCCATCCAAATTGAATGCATTGATGAAATCGCCGCCTTAGCCGGTGTCGGTGAAGAAGTGGCGGCCGTCACTGAGCGTGCCATGCAGGGGGAGCTGGATTTTGCCCAGAGTTTGCATCAACGCGTCGCGACGCTTGAAGGGGCTGACGAAGCGATTTTAGAGCAGGTGCGGGCAGGGTTGCCGTTGATGCCTGAGCTGCGTGAGCTGGTGGACACCTTGCACCATTATGGCTGGAAAACGGCCATAGCCTCTGGCGGTTTCACTTATTTTTCTGATCACCTGCAACACGAACTGGGACTCGCCCACGCCCAATCGAATACCCTTGAGATTGTCGATGGCAAACTGACCGGCAAGGTGCTGGGTGAGATTGTCGACGCACAAGCCAAGGCGACCATTTTGCATCGCTTGGCCGCGCAATATGACATTGCCCCGCACAATACCGTGGCGGTCGGTGATGGCGCAAATGATTTAGTGATGATCAAAGCAGCAGGGCTTGGTGTGGCCTACCACGCCAAGCCGAAAGTGCAGGCCGAATCGCCCGTGGCTGTGCGCTATGCAGCCCTCGGCGCGATTATCTGTGTATTGTCTGTCTCGTTACTGCCTCACCACCTCCGCTGGTGATCCCCGGAGCGTGAGGGCAGCGCGAGACCGTTCGGCTAGGTGATTTCTAGCCGGATCAAAACTTCATCGGTGATGTCATGCAACTCACCACACCCCATCAGAGTGCTGAGTTCTTCTTCCAAGGCACGGGCCCGGTGTAGGGTTAACCGCGCCAGTTCCCCCAATTCGCGTCGGATCAGCGTCGTCATCGGGCTCAGTACCGGCACGGCAGTGATCCGTAACGCAATGAATTCGCCGTGATAACGGGCCTGCTTAATAAATTGAATCCGTGCGTTTGTATCGGCAAAGTCATCATACAGTCGTCCTTCCACATGCTGCACCGTGTCGCCCTCCCGCTCAACCCACACATACACTTCATGCACATACGGTTGCTGGATCTCGGCGGGGCGTAAGGGGGCGGTCAGCATCCGCTTGTGACGGTCACGGAAAATCGGTTCCAGTGAGTAGCCCTCTTGTTCACCAATTTGGTGGAACAGTTTCACCAGCGGCGGCACCGGGAAGTTACAGCCAATGGCTTTGATGGTCACCTTATGGGCGTTTTTTTCGGCAAAATACGGCACGCTGTTGAGGCGGCCAAGCAGCATTTGGTGCATCGCCAGTAACAACTCGCCCCGAGGCAAACTTTCGCCACTGCGGGTCAGTTTATTCTCGTTATGCTGGATCAGTTTACGCAGGAACTGCTCGCATTTTTCGGCGCGTGCGCCCTTGCCAGTGATGAGCTGGATCTGTCGGTAATCAGGGCTGATCCGCACCACACGATAGGGGATCTGTTCCAGTGGCGCCCGTTTGTCCATCTGCTGCAAACGCGGGAAGCTGATGGTGATCGTGTCGTGGCGCTTGAGTGACAACGGCGATGATAAGGCGATGTTCAAGCCACGAGAGGAAAAATCCACGCTCTTACCGGGCAAGTTCACACCATCTTCGGTGTGAATATGTACCGGTGTTTGAAACAAGAAACGGTCTTCGCAGCGTTGCGGTTTGGGATCAAAATACACCGCTTTGGCACTGGCTACCGGATCGCGCAGGTGACGGAAAGGGTGCAGGGCACTTGCCGGCATTTTCGGTTTGAAGATCAACCGGTAGTCATGTTGCGCCTCGCAGTTACTCAGATCTTGCAATAGCCCGACATGGGTTAAGGCGCTGAGTGGGCCGATCATCTCGGGTGCGATGTCTTTGAGTGCGTCCAGGTTGTCTTGGCTGATCGGCTGTAATGTCAGGCGATACACCCGCCAACTGGCACGTTGGGCACCGACATGCCAAAACAGCTGACGCTGTTCGCGGTTCATTTCAGGCAGCGCCGCCGAGTAAAAATAGGTGTTGCCATTGTGGCAGTGGCTGAAACTATAGAGCAGGGTGCTCGATTGCTTCAGTCCGGCTTTGCCCAAGCTGGTTAAGCGGGCTTCCGACAATAATTGGTTTATCACCGGCTGGTTACGCTCATCATGCCAGTCGTCCCACACATGACGGTTGTGTGGGGTCAATAAGCTGTATTTGAGCGTGGTGCCGGAAAAGAACAGTGGCATCGCACTGCTGTGTTTGAGGTAGCAGTGTTCATAGCCGCGCGTGCGTACTTGGATCACCTTGTCTTCGTGATCTTGACGAGCGCGGTTCTGGGTACGGTCAAGGTAGTCTTCAATGGCGCTTTTGATGACGGAGCTGTCACCCACAATTTTCAGACGCAGCCATTTATAACTGTCGTGCTCATGGCTTTCGTCGATCGCCAACACGCGGTAAGCCAGGCCTTGCATCAAATGGGGGGTATTCAGTACGTCCGCCATGTTGGGAAAACGGGCGTGAACAATCATGCCAAGATGATAAGCAAACGCGGACGGCACCTTGAATTTGGCGCCGGAAAACGACAGATCGGCGGTAATGGCATTCACCACATGGCCGTCAGGCAGCTCCAGATTGACCGGTGTGCTGATATGCAGGCGGTTTTCATGGCGTGTCAGGTAATGACCAAAACGGAGCAAAGGCACATCATGCTGCGTGTCACGGCTGAGCATGGGCGTGTCGTCGGCTTGCTGCAGGGCTTGCTGTTGTTGTTTTTCCTGCTGGTGCATCACGCGGAAATTGTTGTGTGTGTTTGTCAGCGCCTCATAGAGTCCGACCCGAAATTGGCCGCTAAACGCTTTGATGCCTTGGTGATAGGTGTTCAGTGCCACGTCATCCAACCAATGGCGCAAGCCGTGTAATTCATACGGGCGACAGTCACCATTGACGCGGCCACGCAAATCAACAATTTGGTGGCAGGGCGCCATCAGGCGGTGCAGTTCCATCTTAATTTGTAACCGTGTCGGGCCATCCTCGCCTTGGGTCATCATGTCGAAGGTGTCGGTAAAGTCATCGCGGTCATAGACGGGAATGAGGCTTTCAATCACCCCTTTATACGTGTTGAGTAACATAGTACTTTTTTATTTTGAAGGTCTTCGTTTATTATCGGTCCTTTGCCCCAAAAATTGAGCCTATATACGTGTGCAATGGTCATATTTCTTGTTGCTGAGCCGTTGGCGGGGCAGTGTGTGCCGTAAAGTGAGGGGCTATCATGGCGAAAATCAAACGTGCGTATGTCTGCAGTGATTGTGGCGCCGACTTTCCTCGCTGGCAGGGGCAATGTAGCGCCTGTGCTGCCTGGAACACCATAACCGAATTTACTGTACCGAAAACCCGTGCGGCGGTTGGGGCGACGAGTGCCGCCAACAGTTATGCTGGTGCGGCGACCAAGGTACAAAAACTCTCAGACGTTGAGAGTAAAGATTTACCGCGTTACACCTCGGGGATCTCTGAACTGGACCGCGTGTTTGGCGGTGGAATTGTGCCGGGCTCGGTATTGTTGTTGTGTGGCGATCCGGGGGCGGGCAAATCCACCTTGCTGTTGCAAAGCATTGGTGCGGTGGCGAGCACTAAAACCGTTTTGTATGTATCGGGTGAAGAGTCGATTCATCAGATCTCTCAGCGTGCGCAGCGACTGGGTACGCAAAATGTAGACAAAATTCATGTGGTGGCGGAAACCTCGGTCGAGCAGGTTATCCAGCATATTACCGAACACAACATTGAATTTGTGATCATTGACTCGATCCAAACCATGACGGTGGCGCACAGCGATTCAGCGGCCGGTAGCCCGAGTCAGGTGAAAGAGTCAGCCGCTGCGCTGACTCGCTTTGCGAAGACGCAAGGGGTGACCTTCATGATCGTGGGCCACATCAATAAAGATTCCAATGTGGCAGGCCCGATGCAGCTGATCCACATCGTGGATGGTCTGTTTGCACTGTCGTCGACCGCGGATGAAAAGTTCCGCGTCTTGCGCACCTCGAAAAACCGTTTCGGGGCTGATTCCGAGTCGTGCTTCTTTGCCATGACCGAAACCGGCATGAAACAGGTGAAAAACCCGTCGGCCTTGTTCCTGAGCCGATCGGATAAGAACCATGCGGGCTCGGCCTGTACCACGTTGTGGGAAGGGACGCGTCCGTTGCTGGTGGAGATCCAGGCGCTGTGTAATAACTCGGTGACAGAGAACCCACGCCGTTTAACCGTGGGGTACGACGGTAACCGCTTGGCGATGTCGATTGCCGTATTGGCGCGCCACGGCGGGGTGATGCTGTCAGACATGGACATTTTCGTGAACTGTGTCGGCGGGATCAAGATTGAAGAAACCTCGGCGGACTTGGCGGTGTTGCTGTCGATTTTCTCTAGCTTTAAAAATGCGCCTATTCCGCAGGATGTGTTGGTGTTTGGGGAAATTGGTTTGAACGGGGATATCCGTCCGGCCGCGAATGGTATCGAGCGTATTCGTGAAGCCGCAAAACAAGGCTTTACGCGAGCGATTGTGCCAAAAGCCAATGCCAGCCGTCAGATCAGCGGGATTGAGATTATGCCCGTTGAAGACTTGCAAGAGGCATTGTCTGCGTTTGATCGCGTGGCCAAATAACGCCGCGTTGTTGAGAACAACAAAAAGGGCTGCCATGAGGCAGCCCTTTTTTATAGGGTATAAACGAATTACTTCGTCATACGCTTGTACTTGATGCGGTGCGGCTCTGCCGCCTGTGCGCCAAGGGTTTTCTTCAACCAATCGGTGTATTCGGTGTAGTTACCTTCAAAGAAGTTAACCTGACCTTCGTCACGGTAGTCAAGAATGTGGGTAGCAATACGGTCAAGGAACCAACGGTCGTGCGAGATCACCATGGCACAGCCAGGGAACTCCAACAACGCTTCTTCCAGTGCACGCAATGTTTCTACGTCCAAGTCATTGGTCGGTTCATCGAGTAGCAATACGTTGCCGCCCGCTTTTAGCAGTTTGGCTAAGTGAACACGGTTACGCTCACCACCGGATAGGTCACCAATGATTTTCTGCTGATCGCTGCCTTTGAAGTTAAAGCGAGACGCATATGCACGAGCAGGAATTTCAAAGTTGTTGATACGGATGATCTCCGCCCCTTCTGAAATTTCTTGATAGACCGTGTTCTTGTCGTTCATGCTGTCACGGAACTGATCCACCGACGCCAGTTTCACGGTTTCACCCAGCTCAACGGTGCCCGAATCAGGCTGTTCAACACCGCTTAGCATCTTAAACAGGGTCGATTTACCCGCGCCGTTCGCACCAATGATGCCGACAATCGCGCCTTTTGGCATGCTGAACGACAGGTTGTCGATCAGTACGCGATCGCCAAACGATTTCGTCAGGTTCTTCACTTCCAGCACTTTGTCACCTAAACGCTCACCCGGCGGGATGAACAGTTCGTTGGTTTCGTTACGACGCTGGTGATCGGTGGTGTTAAGCTCTTCAAAGCGCGCCATACGCGCTTTTGATTTCGCCTGACGGCCTTTTGGATTCTGGCGAACCCACTCAAGCTCTTTCGCGATGGTTTTCTGGCGAGCATTCTCTTGAGAAGATTCTTGCTGCAAACGCGCATCTTTTTGCTCAAGCCATGAGGTGTAGTTACCTTGCCATGGAATACCTTCACCACGGTCAAGTTCTAGGATCCAGCCAGCCGCGTTATCCAAGAAGTAACGGTCGTGCGTGATAGCCACAACGGTACCGGTGTAATCAACCAGGAAGTGCTCCAGCCATGCAACCGATTCTGCATCCAAGTGGTTCGTCGGTTCATCCAGCAGCAGCATGTCTGGCTTATCAAGCAGCAGGCGGCAGATCGCCACACGACGACGCTCACCACCCGACAGGAACTTCACTTTCGCGTCCCATTCAGGCAGGCGAAGGGCATCGGCCGCACGTTCAAGTTGCATCTCAAGGTTGTGACCGTTTTTGGTCTCGATCAAGGCTTCTAGATCGCCTTGCTCTTTGGCCAATTTGTCAAAATCGGCATCTTCTTCTGCGTAGGCCGCGTAAACCGCGTCCAGACGCGCGAGCGCATCTTTCACATCCGCGACGGATTCTTCAACCACTTCACGGACGGTTTTTTCTTCGTCCAGTACCGGCTCCTGTGGGAGGTAACCCACTTTAAGGCCAGTTTGTGGGCGTGCTTCACCTTCGATGTCGGTATCAATACCCGCCATGATGCGAAGTAGGGTGGATTTACCCGAACCGTTCAGACCCAATACGCCGATTTTGGCGCCAGGGAAGAAGCTCAGTGAAATATCTTTTAGGATTTGACGCTTTGGTGGGACGATTTTACCCACGCGCGACATGGTATAGACGTATTCAGCCATATCCGTTTGCGATCTCTAAACTAAATGAAAGGGAGTATTTTACCTGTTCTGGACACAAGTTTAACAGCTATGTTGATAATTGTTGGCGATTACCCGATGCATTCTGATGCTTCTCGGCCACTTCGCGAACATGTTCGTGGACGCGATCACAGTCACAGGCAAGATGGACGGTGTGCTGACGTGGCGGTTGTGTGAGCGATAACGGGACGAGAGACGGGCAATCGGGGTGCGTTGGCGAAAAAAGCCGATGAAAACGGTAAGAAAAAACCACGGGAAATACCCCCTAATACATACCTGCCGACGATGAGGCTGTCTATAATTTTAGTGTTTGCGCTCCGTGGATGTGTGCAGGGTATCATTCAGTACAGTGCGGGGTTTGACGTCAATCCAACCTTGCCGAGCGTGACTTGTGGTCGATGGCAGATATATGCAATATAACACTGTTATCGCGACCGAAATAAAAGATAACCAGAATCGGCATGGACGAACGAAGAATGGGATGGTGCTGTGCATAGCATGAAAAATCGAAACAGATTATCAGGATGGGCCTTGTCGCTGGGGATGCTGCTATTGCCGCTCTCTATGGCGCAAGCGGCCACCTTGGACGAGCAGCGCGAGTGGTATGCACAAGCGCAGGCCGCATTAGACGCGCAAGACATGCCGGCCTACCAAGCCCTACGCAGCCAGTTGGATGCGTATCCCTTGGTGCCGTATTTGGATTACCGCGAGTTTTCCCTGTTGCTGCCGACCAAAAGCCCGGAAGACGTGAAGACGTTTGTTGAGGAATTTAACGCCTTGCCGTTCAGTGGCACGATCCACGATCGCTATCTGTACCAACTGGCGCGCACGCAACAATGGAAAACCTTCCTGACCATGCAACCGGAGGCGCCGCGAGGCCAGGCATTGCAGTGTTATTACTACACCGCCAAATTGGAAACCGGCGACAAAGCGCAAGCATGGAAAGGTGCCAAAGCTGCGTGGCTGACAGGCAATTCGACCCATGATACGTGTGATCCGTTACTCGATGCCTGGAAAGGGGCGGGTAAGCTCAGCAATGGCCTGATCTTGGATCGCATGCTGTTGGTCTACGGTGAGGGTAACAAGAATCGCCTCAAGTACCTGCGCAAGCAGTTATCCGGCAACAGCCAGCAAGCGGGCGACACCATTATTAGCCTGTATGATAAACCGGCAGGGGTGGCCGCGTTTGCTAAACGCAGTAAGGTCACGCCGTTTAACCAACAGCTGACCACCTTGGCGTACAAAAAACTGGTGCGCAGCGATGTGGACGAGGCGATTGCGCAATACACCGCCACCATGAAAGGGCAGCATTTCAGCCAAGTCAAACAGCAACAGTTGGCGGACTACACCGCCAGCCGCTTAATGGCGACGCAGGATGCCGACATGCAGCAGTGGCGAGATAAGACGTTGGCACAGAGCCAGTCTATTTCACTGCTGGAGCGACGGATTCGCCAAGCAATGCGCGAAGACGATTGGGATGCGGTGGTGCAGTGGGTTGATCGCTTGCCAGCAAAAGCGAAAAAAGACATTCGCTGGCGTTTCTGGCAAGCCCGATTGGATGAGATGGCCGGCCGTGATGAGCAGGCCAAAGCCGGTTATACCGCGCTATTAGGTCAGCGTAATTTCTACAGTGCGGCTGCCGCGACGGTATTGGGTGAGCCGATCACATACCCGACCAAGACGGTGACAGACACCTCGGCAGTGACCAAAAAGTATCAAGAGACATTGGTGCGGATCAAAGAGCTGGTGGTGGAAGACAAAGTGCTGGCCGCAAACCGTGAGTGGCATTATTTGATGCGCGGTTTAGATCAGAACGAGATCGCGGCGCTGGCGGCGTATGCCGCCAAGCACAAGTGGCACCACTTGGCTGTGCAGGCGACCATTGCCGGTAAACTGTGGGATCACATTCCGCTGCGTTTCCCGATCGCGCATAAATGGTGGTTTGATTTCTTCAGTAAGCAGCGTGAACTGTCGACGGTGACCATGATGGCACTGGCGCGACAAGAAAGCGCGATGAACGTGGAAGCCATGTCGCCGGTGGGCGCACGCGGCTTGATGCAGTTGATGCCCGCCACGGCGAAAGCGACCGCGAAGAAGTTGGGACGCAATTACGCCGGGAAAGACAGCCTGTTTGATCCGGGGGTCAACATTCGCTTGGGGAGCGGTTACCTCAAAATGATGCTGGAGCGTTACGACAACAACCGTATTTTTGCCTTTGCCGCCTACAACGCGGGCCCGAGTCGGGTGGATCGCTGGCGTGCAGGCACGGACGGTAAGTTGGACGCGTATGCCTTCATTGAAGCCATTCCGTTCAATGAAACGCGCGGTTACGTGCAGAACATTTTGATGTTTGAGATTTATTACGGCGAGTTGATGGGACAAATGCCGCCGTTGCTCAGAAAGAATGAATTAGCTGCAAAATACTGATTGTTTTGGACTGAACGACGCAGCGTAAAAGGAATTTTCGGGCTAGGGGCTAGGTAGTCTTGGCGTAAAGGGATAGAATCAGTACTCGAAAACGAGTACATCAAATGAGGATGACATGTCGAATAGCCAAGAAACACCGGAATTTACCGAGTGGCAACAAGTACTTGATATTTTACGTCAAGCAACCAGCGAGCAGAGAGACGATACGTTACTGAAGCTGTTGTTGACCCCAGATGAACGGACGGTGTTACTCTCGCGCGTCAATATTCTGCATGAATTGCTCAACGGTGATCGCAGCCAACGTAAAATCAGTGAGTTATTAGGCGTTGGGGTGGCGACCATCACCCGTGGCTCCAATGAACTCAAGCACCATGATAATGACACCAAGGTGTGGTTATCTGCCTTGTTGGACGCGCAAAAGCCGCGTTAAGGCATGTGTGCCGGATGTAAAAAGCCCCCAGCGTATTCGCGCTGGGGGCTTTTTTATGTGCGGTGATCCGTTCTACATCCCGGTATAACAGCGCGATGCGTAGGATGCGTGCATTCAGGCGGTTTCGGCCGGAAACAGTTCCGGCTGCATGAATGGGATCAACGCCAAAATCAGGGCTTGCTGATACACCGAGCTGCGGCTGAGTAAGTGGTGGGTCAGCAGGGCAATCGCACCGCCTTTTTGTTTGATGTTGGTTTGGTTAAACATCGCATCCATCACATCACCGAGTTCCAGCCCTTGGTGCAGTTGTTCGAGCGCGGCAGGGGGCAAAGGCAGTGAGGCAGAGCGGGCTTCGCCGCGACGTGACGTGTGACCGTCTTCAATCACCATCCACGCGAAGGTCAGATCGCCATCCAGCCCCGCTTCAAGTCCCACATAGTAGTCGGCCTCGGGTATGGCGTGTTTGGCATTACGGACACGAGTGCGCGCACCGTGCAGGGTTTCATCTGCTGTCATGGGTTGTTCGCTGACCCCACTGGCGACACTGACCCCTTGAATGGAAAAATTCAGTTGGGGAAAGGCGAGGGCAAACGCGTGCTCAACGGCAGAAATTTTAGCAGGGTTGGTGGAAGCAACAACAATGGCAGGCATGACAATCATCCATTTGAAAGAGAGGGGATGATTGTATCGTCTTACAGGGACAAGGGTATACGTCTTGGCGGCGCAATGTTACACCGCCAAGCGATACGTCATGGCTGCAAGGCAGCGGATATTAACGATCGTAAGCCCAATCTGACTGGATGATGAAGCCGTGGATCTGGAATTCACCGTTGTTCACAAACAAGTTCGGGAAATCCGGTTGTGAGGTCGAGAACACCACGCCGTCAGCCAACTGCGTCATGTGGTAGAAATCCGGCTCACTGCCGCGTACTGACGCGAATACAGGTTGCTTAGGACGGTATGACGCCGTTTTGGTTGCCAGTGCGTAGCTACCGATCGGTGCACACTGTGCGATGTTTTCATTATCAACCAGCAGACCGAGGCACTCTTCACGCACCAAGTGTTGTGGGATCGCACGCTTGCTTACCACGTCGACCGTTGCACCATTGCTGAAAGACATGAAATCTTTACGGTGAATAATCGGGATGTAGGTGCTGGTTGTACCTTGCTCTGACGCGTTATTAATTGTCGTAGTGGCCTGAGTACCGGTGTCTACTTGTCCGGTTAATAGGTAGCTGATAGAGGTGTTGAGGGCTTCCGCGATTTTTTCCAGTTCACGGACTTCAATCCCGTATTTGCCGGATAGCTTACGGCTCATCGTTCCCTGCTGTAGCTCAAGTGCTTCGCCAAGTTGTTTCTGGCTGATCCCTTGAATTTTCGCTAAACGCTTAATTCGCTCTAAATATTCCATACTCACTAGCTTCCTGCTCAAAAAAAGGTTAGATGCAACATGCATTCTTAAAAGTCATATTGATTGTACTGATAACAGCGAAGAAGGGATCCAAAGGGTATAAAAAATGCGATTGGTTTCGACATGGGAATATCGCTAATTTATAAGATGGGAAATTTTTGGCTCAAAATTTTGTAATCGAATTAAGCGGTGACCCCTCTTCGCCGTGGAGCAAGATCACTTTTTATGGTCGGATGTCCAGAGTCGTCACTTTGAGTCAAAAAAGTCTCGTTTATTGATTTTTGTCACAAGCCTTTGTTTTTTATGGGCTTTGTGTGTTTCTTGCTTTTGTTGATAAAAATAACAAAACAACGGTTTATGAAGTGATGGTCGGCGTGCATTTTATTTGTCACTAATGACCTTTTTCTTGATTAAGCGTCAAAAATAAGATGATAAAGCCAACATTTTGACGTGAAGGGGGTATTCTTTTGAGGAATAAAGAAAAGGGTGCGCAGAGCAGGCGCCCTGCGCAGGCTGTTAGCGGGTCAGGTAAGTCACAAGGAACTGGCTGATCGCCACCATGTCTTCGACTTTAATGAATTCTTCCGTGGTGTGTACCTTCGACATGCCCGTCGATAGGTTCACGGTTTTCAGGCCACGGCCATTGAAGACGTTCGCATCGCTGCCACCGCCGGTGGATTTGGTGATAGCGTCAATGCCATTGGCTGCAAAAGCGGCTTTAATACCGGCAATCAGACTGTCGTCTTCGTTGATGCGGTACGCGTTGTAGGCACGGGATGACACGATATCGACCGTGGCGCCGTGCTTGTCTGCGGCTGCTTCAAATGTCGCCACCATGTGATCCACCTGCGCTTGCAGCTTGGTATCGTCTAGCGAGCGCGCTTCGCCTTCAAGGTAGAGTGATGGCATGACGATGTTGGTCGCTTGACCGCCTTTCACCACACCAATGTTGGCGGTGGTTTCATGGTCGATACGTGACAGTTGCATGTGGCTGATTGCATCCGCGGCTACTGTCAGGGCATTGATCCCTTCTTCCGGCGCCAAACCTGCGTGTGCCGGTTTGCCCTGAAGGGTGATTTTCAGGTTTTGCTGACCCGGTGCCGTGGTGATGATGGTGCCGATCGGGCCGCTAGAATCCAATACGATCGCTTGTTGTGATTGGATCTGACTCATGTCGAAGTTTTTCGAGCCGTGCAGGCCGCCTTCTTCAAACACGGTGAAGGCGATTTCGATACTCTGGTGTGGCAAGCCCGCGGCTTGGATCACGCGGATCGCTTCGAGAATGGCGGCAATACCGGATTTATCATCGCCACCCAAAATGGTGTCGCCTTTTGAGCGGATGATGCCATCTTCAATGATGGGCTCAATGCCGATGCCTGGGGTCACGGTGTCCATGTGGCAGCTCAGGAGAATGCTGCCCGGCAGCGTGCCTGCCAGTTTGGCGTACAGGTTAAAGCCATTAGACAGATCGGCCGGTACTGCCAGCTTGTTCACGCTGAAGCCCAGTGCGCCAAGTTGTTCAGCCAAGGTTTCTGCGACGGCTTTTTCGTTGCCCGATTCGCTGTCGATTTTTACCAGATCAATGAAGTGTTGAACCAAACGGTCCTGATTAACTTGGGTCATCATGTATCCTCGAGAATCCCATCAAAGGGGATCATCTTAAGGGAATTTCCCCATGACTTTTTGATCTTGCCCCCAATATCGCGGGGTGAATCACTAACAATTGGCGCTTGTTAAGTGTGTTATATCGACTTGTTAATGGCATTTGGTGGATGTAGCCATTCTGCGGCGTATTCAGCAAACCGCAATGAAAGCCTCAAGCGCGGCGTGATCCACAATGTGGATGTGGTTGCCGTTTTTCGCAATCAAGTTTTGCTCAATCAAGGTATTTAAGGCGCGGCGGTAGACGCGGCTGGAGGTACCAAAGCGCTCGGCTTCTTGTTCTATCTTATCAAACGCCCCCAATGAGACTTGGCTGTTGTGACGTTGCCAAAGATCGAACGCGATGTTGTACGCGATAGGGTGCAAGACGCGGTGGGTGTAGATCTCCATCGATTCCTGATAATCCCACGCCAGTGCCGAGGCGAAAAACAGGGCCAGATGCGGTTGCTCGGTCAGGCATTTTTGCAGGCGAGTGGCACAAATGACCTTGGCGTCGAGCGGTTCATCGGCCACCACATTCCATTGGCACGGCTGACTGGTGAAAAATTCCATTTCGCCGAATACGTGCTGATCACACTGTACTTCTCCGAGCTGAAACCGGCGACCATTACTGGCGCAGGTGTGCATGGACACACGCCCGGTAGGGATCACAAACAGTTGGGTGACCGGTTGGCCTTGCTCTAACAGGGTATCGCCAGCCGTCAGTATGCGGGTACCGGTTTGGCACGCAAACAACGCCTGCTCAAACGCCTGTTGTTGCGGCGCAAGTAAATCGGCAAAGCGGGTGGAAGGCATGGGATGTAATTGCATTTTGAACGGCACTCAAAATAAAGAGCGCGCAGTATACAAAAAAGTGCTCGTCGTCCCAAGGTGTAGAAGGCCGCTGATCGCACCCCGTGTGGTCTTTTTGTATGGGGTGTGATCAGGGCTGGGTGTCAGGGATGTCCCCTGTGTGTTGTGTTGCTTTTACTTATTAGTTTCGCTTGCTAGCACCGAGAACCTAGAGTCGCGATCAACAGGTCAGCGCATGCAGCGCCGCCAGAATGGCATGGCGCTCTCCTTGGCTGGTGGCCTCAGACTCGGCCACATAATCGGCCACGCCTTCTTGTACATCTTGCTCAAACCGCACCACGTTCGTCAGGATCGTAGCCACTTTCATGCCACGCAGACGACCTACCGTTAGTAGGGCAGCGGTTTCCATATCCGCACCTAATACGCCTTTTTTGTGCCAAAATTGGCAGATCTGCTGTTCCTCATCGGTATAGAAGCTATCGTGTGAGCGCACGACACCGGCGTGAGCCGTAATCGCCGCGTGGGCACAGTAAGCCTGCAGGCCGTTGATCAGGCTGGTATCGCTGTAGGCCGGAAACGCCGCCGGTACATAACTGTTTGATCCGCCCTCATCACGCACGGCCGCTTCGGCGATGATCAACTCGCCCAAGCCAATGTGGTGTTGCAACGCCCCGGCCGAGCCGACGCGCACCAAATGTGTCGCGCCACACAGGCGCAGTTCTTCTAATGCGATTAGCGCAGAGGCCGCACCAATTCCAGTGCTGCACACGGTGATCGGCGTGCCTTGGTACTGGCCGCGCATCAAGCGGAATTCACGGTTTTCGGCCAGACATTCCACGTCCGTCAAATGTTCAGCGATACGGTTAACGCGGTCTGGCTCACCACACACAATGACCTTGTCTGTGATCTGGTGGGGTTCAACTAAAAGGTGAGGCTGCTTGCTCATTAATGCCCTTACTCCGCCATCGTGACGGCTTGTTACAGTTACTAAAAATGGGTGTTACACAGAACGTCACACAAAAAGGTGACGAAAAAAGAACGATAAAAAAGCCGTGGGCTGACAAGCGCCAACCCACGGCGGTATTGCTAAAACGTTGTTAGACGAATAGGCCGACAATCGCCGCGTTCATCAGGTTGGCCAGCGTTGCCGCCAACAGTACCTTCATGCCCAACTGGCCGATCAATCCTGCGCGTGCCGGGATCATCTTGCTCAGCGCACCACACACCATGGCGACCGAGCCGATGTTGGCAAAGCCACACAAGGCGATAGTCATGATCGCGGTTGAGCGATCGGTCATCTCTACGCTGTTCATGCTGGCGAAGGCCACGAATTCATTCATCGCGATCTTCTGGCCCAAGAAGGCCCCTGCGGTCATGGCTTCATCCCACGGAATACCGATCAGCCATGCCACGGGCGCAAACAGGGTACCGAGAATGACATCCACCGACAGGTTCGGTACGCCCAGCAATTCGCCAATCGCGCCAAGGCCGCCGTTCAGCATCGCCATCAGGCCGATACACGAGATGATCACCGCACCGACAATCGCGGCAATGCCCACGCCGGTAATAGCGCCTTTGGCGACTGCATCAATGAAGCTGGTGGGCTTCTCATCGTCTGGCAGCTCAGGCACTTCATCAATAGTGGATTCGCTTTCTGGAATGATCATTTTCGCGAACATCAGGCCCGCGGGTGCCGACATGAAACACGCCATGATCAGGAAGTTCAGATCCACGCCCATGCCCGCTAAGCCTGCCAAAATCGACCCCGCGATAGACGACAGGCCGCCTACCATGATGGCGAAGATCTGCGCGCGGGTCAGTACGTGGTGGTACGGTTTCACCAATAGCGGCGCTTCCGTTTGGCCCAGCACAATGTTACCGGCCGCATTCATTGATTCTGCGCGCGAGGTGCCCAGTACTTTTTGCAGGCCGCCACCGATGATCAACACGAACCACTGCATGATGCCCAAGTAGTAAAGTAACGAGGTCAGTGACGCGGTAAAGATGATTTGTGGCAGCACTTGCAGCGCCCAGACAAAGCCGATGCCATCAACGCTGAAGTTCACCAGATTGCCAAAGGCAAAGCGGATCCCTTCTGCGCCGTAGCCAAACACCTTGCCCACGGTATTAGAGACCGCCAGCAGCACGCCGCCGCCGGCTTCAGTAGCGAGTACGAAAAACGCGACTGTCAGGATGATGCCGAAGGCACCGACCACCGCACGCCAGCTAATTTGGCGACGGTTTTCAGAGGCTAAAAAGCCGATGGAAAGTAGGACTGCTATCCCTAGCAATGATTGCATCATGCACGTGACTCCTGGTGCGCGTTAACCGCGTCGATAATGCGTGTGGCATGGGTGTGCGCCAGTGCCAGCGTGTTGTCTTTGTCGCCGCCTTCTTTAGGCGTCGCGTTCATTTCAAAGGTGATTAGGGTATCTAAAATCGTCACTTCTGCCGCGCGGAACGGGTGTTCATACGCGACTTGGTAATGCTCAAACGGCAAGAAGTTAAAGCCGGTGGTGCTGTAAGACTCGGCCGTTGCCCCCGCTGTGACTGAGAACAAGAACGGCTTGTCTTTCAGTTGACTGCCTTCTGGCCCAAAGGCAAAGCCGTAGGTGAACACGTCATCGATCCACTTTTTCAGCACGGCCGGATAGGTGCTCCAGTACAGCGGGAACTGCACCACAATCACATCCGCGTCTAGCAGGCGTTGTTGCTCGGCGCGAATATCGCCGGCAAAGCCCGCTACCGAATGAAAAGTCCAATCCGTTTGTGCGGTCAAGTCCGCCAGAATCGTCGCGTTCGACACCGATTGAGACAAGTCAGGGTGTCCATTGATAACAAGTACGTTCATACAGAATCCTAAAAAGAGAGCAAGGGCCTGAGCGTGCCGTTCAGGCTTGTCAAAAGGGTCTATCACCGGTTATTCAACCGGGTGGTACGGGGTGTTACGAGGTGGTTTTACCACCGGGCAGGCGATTGTTATTGTTATGCGCTGCCTTTATGGCCGCGATTATAAAGAGCCTCGTCGGGGAGGTGTGAGGACATTTGTCCTGTGGTTCCTGAAATAGATTACATGGTGTGAGAAAGTTAATAGCACTCATTGTTTTTTATAAATTTGGTAGGAATAATACGGAAAAGAAGGCGAATCACATACTTTTAGAATAAGAAACACAGATGCATTCAATGAGCTGTAAAACCTTCTATTAAAGTTAACCATCTGTTTTTACTGCACTGAGAGCTATAGTGTGTACGCGGTTAACCTAGCAATATATAAACACATCATTGGTAATAAATATACGTAAAGAATAGAAGTGACCAACTAGAAGTTACGGATGCGACTCAAGCAATTAGTGTATAAAAAAATAGGATGATCTAAAAGTGAAGGAATGCACGATAAAGTTATTTATACGTCTGTAGCGCCTTATTTTCATTTGTTATCAACTGGTTGGAGTTACGACCTACAAAGACAAGGAGGATGATATGAATAGAGAGGAGTACAAGATTACTTCTCACTATTCATATGTTGAAAATAGTAATTTAAATTACTGATTTTCTATTTAAATGACCAAGCATTGATTTGTAAATGTTTTTCGWGTCATTTTTAAGCTGCGATTTTATCTCTGTGCTAAGTTCGACGTCAGATGGTAAACGCTCTTTTCTAATGYATTTGGAAATTTCTCTTTTATAAACTTTATCTTCAACATCATTCCTCAGCAGGGATAGTTCATCGCTTAAAACATCTTTAAGGTGATGGTCGATAGGTAGTGATTTATCCCACAGCTCTAAGAGTAAGTATCGATATGCAGGCCAAGCATCAGGTTGCATGTCAGATGGATAAACGACGCTTCTAAATGTATCATCTGAGTTTTCAGAGATATGTTGGAAATCATCAACGCTATCACCACTTACATTACCTGAAAGTAAACAAATTAGATTTTTTAATTTTGAAATTGATTGTGGTACAAATGTAGCTTCAATGCTTTGTAAGTAATCATCAAAATATTGACTAGCATTATCTTCTTGATCAACTTTTGCAAGTATATCGAAAAAACCACAAATGATAGCGCTTTGGAATGCGACTGATGTGAATATGTTTGAATACCATTTGTCGATTTCTTTTCTAAGGTGTGATTTAAGCTTTCCTGTTCTATCATCAATAACTTCACTGTTACTCAAATTAGATAAAAAGCGTTTTGCACGCATTTCTTTAAAGTCTTCAATTTGAACATCCAGTGCTTCTTTAGTCGCATCAAGGTTGTATTTTAACTCTTGTAATCGTGGTAAATTTGAGTTTTGCTTTATTTTCTCTGAAAGGTTATCTCGATGGTCTTCAAATGTTCGGATAATTCCCTGACCTTCGAAAAGCATAGGCTTTAGTTGTACATTAGAATGATTGTTTACAATATGCCTTAATGCTTCAGCGGCATCATTATGTGATGAGTAAATTTTTAACGTCTCAAACGTTTTAATTATAATTGAACCGTATGTTTTATCGAATTTTTCGGTTAACTTTTCTATCTGTTCTTTATTGAAAAAATCTCTTCGTATTGATTCTACAGCATTATGACCAAGAGATTCGTAACAATTCAATCGTCTCAGAGCCGGTTTTATTTTTTCATTAGTTGTTCTAGTTGAAAACCGCCCACTTCGATTTGATAATCCATTTAAGTCACCTGAGTCATTTAACATTAAGTGTTCAATAATGTAATAAAAGTGGTTGACTGCAGATAAGGCTATCGGGTTAGATATTTTTTGCTTATCACCATCTTGATCTAGTTCAATGCAATGAATATTTAAATTAGAGCTTGAATTTATGTCTGATTTTTTAATTTTTGATAGTGTTGACCTCATAAAGCTGGAAATAATGTCATTATCATTTAATAACATGTTGCGTGTTTTAGTTACTGGCTTTGCATTTTTATTTAAGGTAAGAAATATTGATCTTGCTGCTTTTTTTAGATCGAAATTATTATCAGGGTTTTCATTACTATATTTAGCATCAAGAGAGGGTACTGTGCAAAGTATTACAGGAAGTTGAATTGAAGCTAAATCAAATTCTCTGATGTAATCAGAAGCCCATTCTTCATAATAACTTTTAAACGGTTTTCTTCTTTCGTCTGTCCATTTATCCTTTATGTTTCTGAATAATGCTAATAAGGCCATTGCACGATGTTGACCATCGACAATGATCATCTTTGTTCTTGATGTGCTAATCGAAAATCTTGCTAAGTCATGGTTTAACTTATTTCCTTCAGTGAAAGGTTGCTTGAACTCAAAAGCATCACCTGCTCTTGTTACATAGTATCCATCAGGACAACTATCATCGCCATCGACCACTCCGTTAAATACTGTAGGGTAATAGTCTGCAGGTTTGTTAGTATCACCTTGCAATGGTAAACACATAACTACTATTGGTGGGAAAAATTTGATAGTTCCTGATTGTGACGAGTCTAAAATATAAGGTATTAACTCTTTCGATACTCTTGCATCATCAATATCACGTTGCATCATTTCATCAAATTCTTGTGCATTAATATCAAAAATTTCACGAACAGGGCACAGTGCGTTTAGAAAATTCTCATTGTCACCTTCCGTAGTGTCAAGACTTACATGAGTTAAAAAATATTTAACCTCTTGAGACTCATCTCCACCAAAAGATACTTTAAAATTACCTATTGAACCTTCAAGACGTAGGTCCAAATTAGCTTGTCTTCTTCTTACTGGCGCTAGTCCCATTACTTTCTCCCCAATATTGGATAATTAATTCGATTTAAAATATTTTCAAATGCGTTATGAAYTCTATCTTGTCCTTCAATTTCAATATAAACAACAAACATAAATGATGTTATATATGATCTTTCACAAACTCTATGTGCAAAGCTGCTATCTCTTATATCAGTTTCATCATTTGTTGTTTCTAGTTTATTTCCTTCCTTAATTTTTATTATCTTTTCTTTGTGTTGGTTAAGTCTCTGATACAAATTATCGGCCATACCGATATAAACTGGGCTTAGGAAGTGTTCACTAATAGAACCTAGTATTTCTTTTATTTGTACAAGTGAAATTTCTTTTGTTTCAATTTTATTGATTAAGCTATCCGAAACCAGATCATCATGACTAACCAATCCTTTATACGAAGGTTTTAATTGGCCTGAAATGGTAACAATATAATCCTCTTCCTTATAGAAATTAAATATATTATCCATTAGGAATTTTTTTATTATGCTCTTTCTTTCATTTGTTTTTTTT